>MSYE01000045.1 GCA_002176905.1 bacterium F11
GTCGTAATAAAATGAGAAAGATGAGAAAGAGAAAGGAAAGAGGTCAAGTCTTGACCCCTTTTCCCTTTTTTTAATCTTCTTGTCGCTTTCCGAAGCGGTATTTTCCGACCAACATGAGGCTGTGGCCTTTGAATTCTTCTTCGTCCTTTTGCAGGGCTTCGGTCGCAGACTGGTTTCCATCATTTTCGATTTGGGTATAGGCATAGGCCAAGGATACACTCCCGAGATCTTCAAATTCATACTCTAGGCCTAAGTTAATCTCGTTTGTGGTGGTGTCCAATTCCGACGCATCCCCCTTCGGATCTTCGCTCACATTTCGAATTCGGTATCCTCCTCGTACCCACAAAGGATCCAGCACACGGTACTCCCCTCCCAAAGAAAATTGGTATCCTTTCCTCTCCTCATTGCTGCTGGGATCGGTGGTCAGGACCGTGTCCTCATCCTCCTCATCAATGACATGCACTTCCAACCCCGCCAGTCCCTTCTCTTCTGGAAAATGACCGGTTACACCCAGTTTGAGAATGGATTCGGTAGACTCAGCGCCACTTGTTTTTACGTTGGAAGAATTAAACAAATCCCCGTCATCTTGAGCCCTCTTATATGACAACCCAAACGAGACAGGCCAGGTTTCAGGCCTTAAGATACCACGGAGACCAAAAGAAGTATGATCAAGTTCCCAGTCTTCTTTGGTTACGCTCCCGGAGGTCGTGGTGGTGATATCCCCATCAAGCTCCCCCTTTTGTACAAAGAGAGTACCCTTAAATATTTCAAGAAACGAATACGTTAATCCGCCCACGTAATAGACTCCATCGCCATCAGTAACAGCTTCCACATCCAAGGGAAGGCTGGGCGCTATTGCTTTAACTGTGTTTTCGTAGTTCAAAATTCGGGGATAAAAGGTGACAATAAGTTTTTGGTTTTGGTCTGGCTGAAAAATATATCCCAGCGACGGTTTTACCGCTTTGGTTTTGGTTTCATCTACCGCCCGATTTTGGGTGGAACCGACGAAAAATTCGATATCCTCTTCATCTTCATCCGCTGTGGTGTATGATATTCCACCCAAGAATTTTCCCCATTGATGGCCATACCCCGCAAAAAAGGCACGCTGCTTCGGTTCATCTTCATAAGAATCAGCAATGGTTGAATCCAACCATTCCTGCGAATAATCTTTTTCTCCGGGAGTCGCTGAGAAAGCAACGGCAAAAGCCCCTTTGCCCGCTTGGGGAGTTTCAAAGGGAACCACGCCCATCCCATCAAATTGGGTTTGCTGTGTCTCGTATGTTTCTCCGGTGAAGCTATCATCATGGGTGGTGTTATCATCCAAGGACCCTTTTTCAAAGAAAATGGAGAGTTCGGCTTTGGGGGTTTCGTAATCAAGGGGCAACCCCGCGGGAGATCCAAGGGTTTTGAAAATTCCAATCTTGTTTGATTCATCTTCCACCGCCACGTTCAGGCCTCCCATGCTTCTTAGGCGAATATCTGAATCAAGAGACGAAGAGGTCTGTGTTCGATCCGTATTAAAGAAAATCTCTTCCTCTGCCCCACCGTAAATCGCAGCCATTAATCTCCCTAAGAAAAAAACGGTTACAAATAAAAAGATCGCCAAATATTTTTTCATGGGTCCCCCTGATCAACAAGATTATTATTAAGGTAAGCATAAATTAAATACAGAGAATTTGGGAGTCGTGGGGGGAGAAATTGCACCATGTTATTTTTTTCAGCTCGTCCGAAGTAAATGTCACATGGTGCAATTTCTCTCCCCACACACCCCACACAACTCCCCATCCATGGAAATTTGGTGGGACCGAAGGGATCTTAGTGATGCGGGATTGTAAGAAAAGGCGGTTATATCATTGGAGGCAGC
>MSYE01000046.1 GCA_002176905.1 bacterium F11
CTGTAACGCTCTCATTCTTTTCACTCAGCGTTTTATCATCCTTTTTTCTTATCTCAAAACGATAATCGGTCGAAATTGTGTTTTTTTCATGAAATCGATATTCAAGATTGACGGATGGCACACGAACGCGCGTGGTGGAGGAAAGCTGTTTTTTCAAATTGTTGCTTCGGATGTTGTATCCCAATCCCAACCGGAGATATTCTGACAGGGGGCCTTTTAATGTATACCGCCATTGCTCGGAATCCACCGTAGCGAAACCCACCAGTGATTCAAATTTCGGATTCACCCGATAATATCTCCCCCGCAAAGACCATCCTCGTATACGAAAACGATTCTCGGCTCGGTAGGCATTGTCTTTTTCTTCTTCTTGAACACGGGCGCGGTTGGTATCGTAATTACGGGCACTTCGGGCAACTTCCCCTTTAATTTGCCACCAACGTGCAATGTAAAGATTGAGATCGGTTCCAAACACTTCGTTTGTTCGTGACACCAGGGTCGGATTGGCCGCGAGGGGATCATCTTTATCTTTGGTGCGAATGAGGCTCACCCCAATATCACTCCGGTCCCAGAATTGAAGTTGTCCTCGAACCGTCCAGGCATTTTGTCGAAATTCAGTTGTGTGGGGGCCCCATGCGTTGTACCAGGTGTTGGCGGTGGATCCTCCGGCAACTTCAAGTGAGAATTCGTCCAAAAGGGGTGCCCGTGTTAGGAGCCGTCCACCTTTGAGGCCCTGGGAAAGAATAAATTCGGGATATTCTGGGGCAATGTCACCGAGGGTTCCCTCAAGCCAAGGATTCTGATAGGTCACATCAAACCGTTTCAAGTCCCATTTGTTGGGCTCAACCCCGAGATCGTTTGATGCCCGGCCCCGTAGGTTAAACGACACAGCTTCTCGGGGTGCTTTTTTGAAACGGCCCCACAAACCCAGCTCGTTAATGATCGAGGTTCCTTCTCTTAAAAACGATTGGGTCTTATCCCCGGCCAGCTTGTTGTTGCGAAAGGTGAAGATGTTTTCTCCGTGAATCTCAGAAAAAGAGGGGGTTGAGCTACCAATAATAAGGAAGGAGATAATCAATAAACCGAATCGACGAAGGATGAGAAGAGGGTAATCCATTTTTCCTTATGTCCTATTAATTTTCCTTACCGGAGCATAAGGGATTTCCCTACCAATTTCAAGGGGTAATGGAGTCAGGCAAGTCGGCAAAGTCGGTACCAAAGTCGGTACCGGTTCTCCAGGTGCCAGTTTTCAGGGAAACCGCATGAGAAGAAAATATAAAGGGTGGCACCTTGAGAACCGGTACCATTGGTAAAGGGTGGCACCTTGAGAACCGGTACCATTGGCCATTGGCCATTGGCATTGGCCTTGGTTATTGCCTTTGGTATTTTATTGTTGAAACGTGGCCATTTTTACTTTAGGCTTAATTTCTCTGCATGGAATCAACAGCGGGTCATATTGTTAATTGGAGGTCAAGTTGATGAGAAAAAGTATTTCATTATTGGCGAAGGTATTTATTTGCATGGCACTTATCATTCCCGGTCAGGTAGCCCTTGCTGGGAAGATAATCAAGAAGACCATCAAGACAAAATATATTAGTTTGCCTGATGTCCCCATTGATGGGTTGGATCCATCCACCGTCAAAGCCTCCCTGGTTCTTAAGGACATGAAATTACTGAAAAAGGAACTGGCCACCACAACCAGCGACACCGGATGTACGGCCCTCATAAAAAAGCTCGGGCAAAAAGGTCCTTACGTCAACCATTACTATAAGATGTCGTTTTCTCATCCGAAGCCGCTGTTCCTCTTAAAGACATCGGACGGCAAGGTTATCTATGCCCAAAATATCCCTCCCGG
>MSYE01000047.1 GCA_002176905.1 bacterium F11
GTTATGGATTATGAAGAAAAACTTCGATCAATAGAAAAAACATCGGAAAGAAAGAAGAAAAAGAAAGAATTAAAACCAGAACTGGATAAAACCCGCCCCCAAATTCTTTTTGAGGACTTTGCCTTGGAATTTTCACATGAGATGACTTCTCAAAAGATGACCAACTATTCAATCCAAGATCTAGCGAATTATTATGAGACAAAAAAGAAAGGAACTTGAAAAAGTCCAAGGAAACGTATGGCATCAGTTGAAACTTTGAAACGCGTATCTGATTTTGTTTGGGAACTTCCCATATCCTTTAAACAGGGGATGCGGGTCCCCGGGCGAATTTATGCCACTCAAAAAATTGTGCAGGCATTGGATCAGGGGGTGTTCAATCAACTTGCCAATGTGGCCTCTCTTCCTGGGGTGGAGTCACATGTTTGTGCGATGCCGGATGCGCATTGGGGATATGGTTTCCCTATCGGTGGTGTTGCGGCCATGCGGTTGGATGACGGCGTTGTTTCACCAGGGGGGATCGGGTTTGACATCAACTGTGGCATGCGTCTTATCAAAACCAATTTGACCGCTTCTGAAGTAAAACCCCACATCGAGAAACTGGTCAATGGCCTTTATAGCCGGGTCCCGGTTGGGGTGGGAACCAAAGGACTCCTTCGTCTGAGTGAAGAAGATTTCCGTCGCCTTCTCATCAAGGGAGCGCGCTGGTGTGTCTCAGAAGGATATGGAAGAAAAGATGATCTGGAACGAACCGAAGCCGGGGGTTGCTATCCCGATGCCGATCCGGAAGCGGTATCGGAGAGGGCCATTGAACGGGGATTGCGTCAAGTTGGAACACTCGGGTCTGGTAATCATTATTTGGAGATTCAAACACTTAAAAAAGAACATCTCTTCAACGAAGATGTGGCGGAGCGACTGGGTCTTTTTCCCAATCAAGTGGTGGTGATGTACCATTGTGGAAGCCGTGGTTTTGGTCACCAGGTGGCAAGCGATTATCTTGAACAATTTCTATCTGTTATGGGCCCTCGTTATAAAATAAAAGTTCCAGACAGAGAACTTTCCTGTGCTCCCATTAACAGTCCCCATGCTCAAGCCTATTTGGCTGCCATGCGGTGTGCCATCAACATGGCTTTTGCCAACCGACAAATGATTCAACATCAAGTTCGAGAAGTCTTTGAATTTGTTTTTGGACGAAGTTCCTATGATCTTGGAATGGATCAGATTTATGATATTTCCCATAACACGGCCAAAGTGGAGGAACAAGTGGTAAAGGGGGTAAGGAAAAAACTCCTTGTCCATCGAAAAGGGGCAACCCGCTCCTATGGCCCCGGGTTTGACGAGCTTCCCCCCGATCTGAAAGATGTGGGTCAGCCGGTTATCATTGGAGGAAGCATGGAAACCGGATCCTACTTGTTGGTGGGTTTATCCAGTTCATCAGAAGCGTTTCATACCACCGCACACGGAGCAGGTCGGGCCATGAGCCGAACCAAGGCCAAGAAAATGTTTCACGGACGCACACTTCAAGATAAAATGATCAACAGAGGGATTTATATTCGGGCTGCCTCTTTATCGGGTTTGGCCGAAGAAGCGGGCGGCGCTTATAAAGATGTGGATGATGTGGTGGCCGCAGCAGAAAAAAGCGGTCTCAGTCGGCGCGTTGCTCGATTTGTTCCCATCGGCAACATAAAGGGATAAAGGAGGAATCTTGGGTTACCGTTTCCTGGAAGAAACAGCTCTTGCCGATATTGCCTTTGAAGTGGAAGCCGCCGATCTCCCATCTCTTTTCCAAGATGCCGCAGCAGCACTTCTTCATATTCACATCAACAATCCTGAGGCCGTTCTTCCAGAGA
>MSYE01000048.1 GCA_002176905.1 bacterium F11
CTCTTCTGTATCTGACGGGATGGATTCGATCCTGGTCTCTTCTGATAGAGATCTGGAAGAATCCCTTCAGTTGAACATCACCCTTGATGAACGCATTCCTTCCTGGATGGGGCAAGCGCTTTTTCCTTCTGCTCACATTCAAACCACCCACTGGGTTGATGACGCGCAAGCCAAAACCGTTGTCTTGGTTCAGGATGCCCATCTTCATTTTGAGGCACAAAAAAATATCGCGGCGCTGATCACAAATTTGGGAGAGGCCTTGGCCAAAAAGAATTCAACTCTATTGGTGGGGGTAGAGGGCGCTGATCGAGATAGAGCAGATTTTTTTATTTCCAATACGTATCCACACCGAACATATTTGCGAGACGTTGCCGAGCATTTTCTTAAACAACACCTGATAAACGGTGCAGAGTTTGCGGCGCTCGGATATCTAGGGGATGCTCAGGTGGGTCCGGTGAAACTTCCTTTTGAGCTCACGGGTGTCGAAGACCAGAAAGAGTACAATGAAAATGTCCGTGCCCTTAAAGCCTCCCTTCCGGTTAAAGAGAAAGCCAAAACGTTCTTGGAAGACCTTCAATCCCTTCTTAAAAAATTAAAAAGAGACCATTATTCCCCAGCTCTTTTTCATTTTGATGCCAAGAAGGAGGCCTTTGAAAAAGGGGATTTGGAGTTCTCAGCATATATGCGTTATCTGAATTCGGTTAACCCTGTCACATCAGAAAATGCCAGAAATCTCCTCCAGGCAGCCGAATGGGAAGAGAAAATAGATTTTGATCAAGCGGAAAGAGAACGGGTGAGACTTCTTAAAATCCTTGCCAAAAAGATGACCGAAAGAGAAATGCAGGAACTGGTTGCCTTAAGCAAACTTTTTAAAAATCACCAAATGCCTGCTTCCGGTTATTATGATCATTTGAAAACCTTGCTGGCCCGTCATCACCTGTCTTTATCCCTGTTTCCAGAGATGGAGGACTATATTTCTTATGTTCTAATGAGCGACACCATCAACATGAGTGACCTCATGGATGAAACCGAGAAGATCGAGCGTTTGGCCCGAGAACAATTGTCGACCACAACCACACAAATAAGAATTGGAAACTGTGATAAGGATACTCATCTTCTTCAAAAGCTCATGGATCATACCCTCATCGAACAAGAATGGCTTCGGTATGACAAAAGACAGAAGGCCATTTCCTCCCTTCCGAATCGTTTGAGAAAGTTGGGTGTCAATCCACCTTCCTCTATTTCTGAAATGGGAATCATCTGGAGCCCTTTCCAAGATTTTTATAAAAGTGCCATGACCCGCAGTCACACCATGGCGCGCAAATTATCCAATCGGTTGTCCAAAGCTTCAACCCAACATGCGGTTTTGGTCGTGGGGGGATTTCACACAGATGTGATTGTAGAGGACTTAAAGAAAGGCGGGGTTTCGATTTTGGTTGTGGCACCAAAGATTACAGACTTGGATGAAGACAGCCCAACCTCTCTGGATATCTTAACCGCCGCCCGCCTCCCCTTGGATCGCCTCTTTGTTGGAGAGCGACTGTTTCTGCCCAAACCTGCCGATGCGTTGGGCCCAAACGATAAAGAGGTTCAAGCCGCAACCGAAACCACCGCTGAAGCCCATCGAACCGGAGAGGATGTGACAAACACTTATTCCTTTGCCGACGTAGAAGCCGAAGTCACATCAACCGCTCCTCCTGAAGAAGATCCTGGAGTCCGAACCCGAACAGCTGAGGGTCGACATGTTAACACGACCGTTGAACAAACCCATGTTACCGCGGCATTTTTCAATCAGGCCTACCCTGGCCGAGAAGCTTTTGAGGCCCGCCGTAGAGA
>MSYE01000049.1 GCA_002176905.1 bacterium F11
GTAAAAGAAGATTCCGGGTTGTAACGGCCCCAACCCCTTCGGCAACGAGTGTTGCAACAGGAATCTGTGGACAAGCAGATGCGACACCGAGAACGGCGGCAAGAACACCAGAAAATCAAGAACCTCCAAAAAGTCTTTTCCGATATTCAAAAACTCATCCAAACCAAATTCAGCAAAAAAGAAGAATTTGAGGCTGAGGTCGAACGTCGACGTCGCGCCTCGGCTGCCATTTTTGGAGAAGGGGGACTTTTTTCCTATGTGAAATATCCCAATGGGAAAAAGGTGTGGTTCAAAGGAGGTCAGGTCGCCAAGGTTGAAGGAGAAAAAATCAAGGATGCCCATGGAAATGAATCCATCCGAAACATGTTTGACATGGAATACAACGAGAAGGGACTTCTTGTTGGGTATTGGGCTGATGTGACCGATTCCAAAGGACACACCGAAACCATTCACTGGTATGGCGCCACCTACACCGATGATTCGGTTTCTTATGGAGGAGAAGGAACCCCCTACAAAAAACTGATGACCGGTTACATTGAAGAACGAACCGATGACTTGGGAAACACCACCAAAGTGGAATGGAACAACGCTGCCTACAACGATCATGACCAACTTACCAATTATCACCAAATCACAACCGATGCCAAGGGACTCAAGACCGAGAAATCATGGAAAGATGGGAAATATAATAAGGAAGGACAACTCACCCAATTTAACGAAGTCACAACGGATGCTTTTGGTCTGACCACCACCCGCAATTGGTCAGGAGGAACCTACGAACGAAATCCCTCCTATCTCAACCCAGATGATACACCGTATTTATCAGAATATCTCTTAACGGGATTTGAAGAAGAAATCATTGATTCAAAAGGTCACAAATCCAAGCGAACTTGGCAAAACGCTCAGTATAACGACACCGGAGAAGTAACCCGCTACGATGAGACCCTTACCCATTGGGTTCAAGGAAAAGAGTTAACAGAAAAAACAGTTTGGAGCCAAGGAGATTATGACGAGGATGGGAATTTGATCTCCTACCATCAATCCAAGACCAAAATAGATGGCGAAGTTGAAGAAATCGATTGGAAGGAAGGAACCTACGATGACCGGGGACGCCTCACTTTTTACCATCAAACCACAACTGATTCCAAAGGTCTGGTCACAGAAAAAACATGGGATGCGCAATCCAATGGATCCTATGATAACCAACACCAACTTCGCGCCTATCAGGAAACAGTGGTCGATACCCGCGGAAACAGTCAAAAACGCAAATGGGAAGCAACAGCGTTTGACGCCTTTGGCCGGTTGCTCTCATCGGAAGAAACAACAACCGATTCCAATGGCAACGAGAAAAACAAGACTTGGAACACCGAAAGCGAGGCCTATGATGAATTTGGACAAGTCCGCCATTACACAGAATCTGTAACTGATTCTTTTGGACAAACCACATCCAAAGTCTGGGAAGAGGCAACCTATGATGATTGGGGAAATGTGGTTTCTTATCAGGAGACCAGCACCGATACCAATGGAAATCCTTCGAAGAGAAGCTGGTCAGGAGGAACCTATAATGAATTTGGCCATGTTCTCTCGTATGAGGAAGAGAGAACCGATCCCCAAGGAAACACAGAAAAAACCGTTTGGGGTGATGCTTCTTATACGCCCACCGGCCTTCTTCTGGGATATACCGAAACATTAACCAATTGGCACGGGGAATCTCAAACCAAAAACTGGGTTTCCAACGAAGAGGCTTACAACAAATACGGGGATCTTTTGGGTTATCAGGAAACAATTCACGCGTTTGATGGGACAGTATTGAAACGGGACAGACAGAA
>MSYE01000050.1 GCA_002176905.1 bacterium F11
CCAAGGAGCAATGATGTTTTTTCTAAATGATCCCAATAAATTGGCCTCAAGAAGTGAAGCCCAGCTGAACAACTGGCTTATCTTTCTTTTCTCATTTGGAATTCCCAATTGATCCAAAATATAGATTGGGATGATGCTCTCTGGCGGGGATCGGTGGTCAAAATAATAATAGAAATTGTCATAAATCTTCGATTTCCCATTTAATTTCGGATCCAAATAATGTTTGGACCTTAACGCCGAGCGATCAAACTCTGTCACCCTGGCCAATGTTTCAGGCTCTTTGTTTCCATGCGCCACCAAGGAAGCCAATTCGGTAACCAAATTTTGTAGAAATACGATGTTTTCTTTTAGGAAATAAGCCCAAGGAATCCGTAAGAGGGCTTTGTGCTCCAACAATTTTTCAAGCTGTTCAGACGATCGAACTTCTTTTAAGTTGGGAAGATTCGCGGGTATGAATCCAAGGTATTCCAACAATTGCCACCGGTTTGTTTTTGGGATGTTGTTTTCATTAACTTGCTTTCCGTGGAATTTAAACATGCCTCCCAATGACTGTTCAATACTGTAGAGATCTACTCCAAAATCTTTGGTGTCCAATTCCAACACTGATTTCCCTACTCTGGACCCCAATTCCTCCAAAAGGCCCCTTTGCAACTTAATTGGCATCCCTTTCTTTTTTCTGGCATTCCAAATATATTTTGATTTACCTTCTGTTTGGACCGTGTCATATTTCCTCACTTTCCTATGCCATCTTCTCCTAAATTGTCCTTTCACATCCAAGATAACATCGTCATCAAATTTCGGATACATTTCTTTGAGTCTCCTTACCAGATGCCCATTAACACGAAACAAAGGCGCCCCAATCTTTTCAGATCCCATAAGTTCTTTCCGTAGTGCCGAATCGGGATTGATGATGATTTCATAGGGCTCACTAGGCGTATCTGTGGTGGGCATTCTACTCACAGTAAAATCAACAGACCCATAAGGGAACCGACGACCAAAGTCCTTGTCCCATACCTCTTTTAAGGTATCGTTTATATGGTCGGCTGAGATGACATCTCTCAACTTATCTGATTTTGGAGGTTTGGCTGATTTTTTAAAGAGAGCAACCAATCGTGACCAATCCGAATCGGATTCACTTTTGGCTTTCTCACTCGTCCAATTGAGTAAACCCAATACCAAGGTTATTCCACTCTGCACAAGGCTCACCACCATCCAAGTCTCTTTTGAGACCGGTAGAAACGGGATCAACACGCCATAAATTTGGAACCATGGTTTACTCAGAAGTTCACGCCTTTTGAACAAAGCGATATATACAACCACAAGAGATCCCAAGAGATTCATTCCACTTAAGCCCCACCACAACATGCCCATGAAATTTAACGAAGATGTGGAAACAACCAGGGGATAGACCAAAATCAAATAAGCCGGGATAAGAACCGGACCGGTCACAATAAAGAATGAGAACACCCAATGGGGGATTGCCAAGAAGAGCCTTAAACTTTTGGGTGTCTTGGCCATGGCAGAGACCCGTACACCAGGCTTATTGCCAATGGGTTCTATTTCGTAGGGGAGGTAGGAGGTGGGATATTGGCGGAGGTTTTTCTTAATTTCATTCCAATTTTGGAGATGACGCAATATCGACCGAGGCGTATTTGTCAATTATCAGATTGATTCGAGAAAATTCGGGTGAATTTTTCTTAGTCATGAAATCCCTCTTATTCAACAGGGGAGATGTTAGGCGGAAATCCGTTGTGGAGTTTATGAATTCCTCCATTTGGAAAAAAGTAAAAGAAAACCTGTTTAATAGTGATCTTGCAGC
>MSYE01000051.1 GCA_002176905.1 bacterium F11
ACCTTGGGAACATGGGAGGGTGCGGACCAGGTGTCCCTGATTGTTAAAAATGACGATGGAGGAATCACAAGGTATTTCCACAAAATCACGCTCTTTAAGACGGAATTCATTGATGAACTTTTTTTCATCTCCTGGGGTTGGAAATGGGGAACCACCGTTATCGGTGACGTTAATTGTGACCGAATCTTCTCCTGTTAACTCGCCGTCAAAGGCTGTTAGCCTAAGAACATATTCACCCACCTGGGTGAAGGTCGCGGAGGTATTCTGAGCACTGGGATTAAAAATATCAACCCAACCAGGGCCGGAAACCTTGCTCCAGAACGTTGTCACAGATCCGGGAGTTTCTGGGCGGCCGTCATCCCACACTGATCCTTTCAATTGAACGGTCTCACTAATCCATACGCTGGTGGGTTGGGCTGAGGCCATAACCTGTGGAGGGGAATTGGAAGCTCCAATACGATAGCTAGCGGTAATTGTAATGGTGGAGGCGGGCATTGTGAAAGTTGTTCGGGCTTGGTTCACATTGATGTCTTTAATCTTAGCAATGTCGGCTCCTGTCCATCGATCAAATGTTTTTCCGTCTGGAGGAGGATCAGCCACAATGGTGACCTTGTCCCCTTCAAGGTAATCCCCGCTTCCCGTTCCATTGACGACCGTGACAGGAAAGGGATAGGCACTCCGGTAGGTGGCGGTGATGCTGAGTACACCTGTGGTGGCTGACATAACAAAATAGGTGTCAGGCCAATCTTTATGAAGGAGTCCTCCGGTGTTGCCTGTCCATTTGCTAAAAAGTTTTCCCGGCGGAGGCACATCCGCTTGGGTGGGCAACACATATCCCTCCGGGTACCACCCACTTCCCGATCCATTCTGAACAAGTAGTTGATAGGTGGGTTCTGTTGTCTGATAACTCACATAAATGGGCTGATCCCGGGTGACAGGAGGAAAGGGGTAATGGGTGGGCGCTCCAATTGAAGCGTTGTCCACTTGGACATCTTGTATCTCGAACGTGATGTTGGGTGTGAACGTAAAACTGGGAGTACTCCCTTCGGCAACAGGTACGGGGCCGCTTGGCGTGATCACGCCTCCTTCCGAGGCCGCGGCGGTTATGATGTGAAAGATGGAGCCAGTGGAAGGGAGAGTGATCGGGACGGTCTTTTCGGCATCCAAAATGACCGTTTTTGTTTTAAACTGATTCCCGAGAATGGCGGTCACGGTGTAAGGTCCAAACTCATCGTAACGCCAACGTGGGACCTTTTTATAAAACCGAACGTTGCATTCCGGGAGCTTTTTTGAGGGAATGGTTCCATCTGCAGAGGTCACCCCACTATGAACCACCTTCCCCATTCCATTGGCGATGGTAACATTCGCCCCACCTATGGGTTGTCCTGACGCGTTTTTCACGGTGACATTCAACGACCACCTTAGCTGATAAACTGAGGGAGAAGAATGGGAGGGGCCTTTGATTTCCCGAAGCGTTCCACCATCGACTAGGGTGGTGTTGGTGAAGGTCGTGTTCTTGACGTTAAAAATGTCAGCGAGCACAGCGTAATCGTCACCGGCCCTCGGCCCTTTGATAAAGGTATTGTTTTCAAAAAGGGCATTGAAGCTTTTACCGGAGTAATGGCCAAATTTGATACCCCACTGATCGCTTTCAATGATGTTGTTTCGCCAGGTCACGGTTTGTTTATCTGATCCTGGGTTGATGCCGGTGGCCACAATGTCGGATTGGAGTTTCTTGACCACAATGGTGTTGCCATCATAGACAATGTCCCGTCCGTTTGTGACATTACAGATTCCATTG
>MSYE01000052.1 GCA_002176905.1 bacterium F11
GGGTAAGCTTCCGTCGAGTACGTCATCCCGGCGAAGGCCGGGATCCAGGTCTTTGGGCCAACCTAAAACTTTATTTTTAAGAAGGATTCCTTCCAACCCAGAGACCTGGATCCCGGCCTTCGCCGGGATGACGTACTCGACGGAAGCTTACCCTGCTAAAGTAACACATCTGAAGATCCCAAACCAAAAACCAAAAGCACTTGATTATATCCCCCTAACCCTTATGCTTGGAAAAGGGAGAAACCAACTTGAAATTATCTCGACATCAGCAAAGAGTCGCCCAAAAAATTGAGGATGGCCTCAACGAATCCAATTGGCGGGATTGGAACTGGCAGGTCAATCACGCTATTCGGGATATTGATACTGTTGAGAAGCTCTTGGGAATCAAATTTGACACCCAAAAAAGATCAGAGCTCACAAAAACCGTTGGCAAGTTTCCCCTGAGCATTACACCTTATTACCTTTCCCTCATTGATATCACTGACATTGAAAATGATCCCATCTTAAAACAATCCTTTCCCCATCCTGCTGAACTTCAACACGAATTATCCGATATGGCTGATCCGCTGGATGAAGACTCCGATAGCCCTGCTCCCGGTATAACGCATCGTTATCCCGACCGTGCCCTTTTTCTTGTCAGCAATGTGTGTGCCATGTATTGCCGCCACTGCACCCGAAAACGAAAGGTAGGAGATACTGATTTCATTCCTGACCGCACACTGATTGAGAAAGGATTAAATTACCTGCGGCAAACACATTCTATTCGAGATGTCATTTTGTCGGGAGGAGATCCCTTTTTGTTGTCAGATGATTATATCGATTGGATCCTGACAGAACTAAGAAAAATCAAACATATTGAAATCATTCGCATCGGCACCCGCACCCCAGTGGTCCTTCCCTATCGCATCACCGACAACCTGGTTTCTATCTTGAAAAAACATCATCCCCTTTGGTTGAAAACCCACTTTAATCACCCACGGGAACTAACGCGATCAGCCAAAGCCGCCTTGGCCCAACTCTCCGATGCGGGGATTCCGCTTGGAAATCAAACCGTTCTTCTGGCAGGAGTCAATGATTGTCCCCGGATTATGAAAGCCCTGGTCCACCAACTGGTTAAAAATCGAGTTCATCCTTATTATATATACCAATGTGATTTGGCAGAGGGGCTGTCTCATTTTCGAACCCCCATCTCAAAGGGAATCGAAATCATGGAAAGCCTCATTGGACACACCAGCGGAATTGCGGTGCCCACCTATGTTGTGGATGCTCCGGGTGGGGCCGGAAAGATTCCCCTCACACCCAATTACATTCTTTCATGGTCCCCCCATAAGGTGGTCTTGAGAAACTATGAAGGAATTATTACAACCTATCATGAACCCCATGATTATAATGATGATTTTTGTCAAAAACATTGCAAAAATGGGGATGAAAATTCCAAATTAACAGCGGCTGACGAATTAAAAGCCATTGGAATTGAAAAACTGTTAAAGGAAACCGATGAAACCATCTCGCTCATCCCGGCCAACAACGAAGACACAAGCGCCGCCGAAAAAAGAAGGACTAACATTACATCTTCTCCTGATTCTGTTGAAAAACTCCGGCATTCTCTGATTCAATTCGGACCTCATAACGATCGCATTTACTTAATGTCCTTAGATGCAAAAGATATGCCTGCCCTCTTGGCTGATTTAGATACACTTGCGAAAAAGGAAAAGTATTCAAAAATTTTCGCTAAAGTCCCATTGAGGTTTAAGCTCCCCTTTCTTCATAAGGGGTATGTTGAAG
>MSYE01000053.1 GCA_002176905.1 bacterium F11
GAATCAAATGGATCTTCCTCAATGGCGACGGTTTGAGGAGGAAGCGTGTCTCTGTTTGATGCGGGTGGGCCTTTAAAAGGGGCTTGGGCAGGACTAGGGGTGGGACTGGAAAAGGAAACTTAGAAAAGTGCTGGTTTAACCGATATTTGTGGCCTTGGGGACTTTTTGGGGGGTGTGGAAGTAACAGACTGGCGTTTGTCACGGTTTCTTTTGTGGGATTACCAAAGTCATCTCTTCTTTCTAAGGTATACTGCATGGCCACCCATTCACCCGCCTCATTTTGAGCCGTAGGATTGATAAACGCCAACTCCGAAGGTGTTCCACCTTCCGTTAAGATGGGAAGTGTATCCCCAGTGATCGTACCACTGGAAACACGGACAACGGCCTGATCATCTCGAGTTGTTGAGACAAAGTAATAAATTGGAGGATTGACTCCCACTTGACCATTGCTATCGGTAAATGTGGAGGCAACGACCTGGAACGAGCCCCCACCAAGATCCTCCTGTATGGTCCCGGTGCTTCCAATCACATTTATAACGGAAAGATCAGCCTGATGACCGGGTGAGCTAATAAAATTATCAAACTGATCTGTCAATTGGGCCACAATTTGCGTTCGACCCTTGTTGGTTAGGTTACCGGCCGAAACCCTAATGACTCCGTCTGTAACACCATCCGATAAATCAGTTGGTTGATCAATGGCAAATTTAAAAGGTGCACCTGGTGTAATATAAACCAAAGGTTGAGTGGAATAACCAGCCCTTTCCGAACTGATATCGGAGTCACTGATATCATGAGCCTCAATCCACCTGGAACCCGCTGCAAAGAGGGTCAAATTCCCTTCAGGACCACCGACGAAACTCTTAACCCCCGCATCAGATATTAAGAAGGTGTAATTCGGAGGAAGCAGTGGATTCTGATTCGGATTGGTTAATCCTCCATTAAATGTGGACTCCGCATCAAATCTGACACCACCGGTGTAAATGTTGGGTCCGGTTGAAATAAGATTGTGATACTCATCATGTACCCTGAGACTGACATTAAAAGCTGTTCCCGCAGGAACAGAAGAAGCCGGAAGATTAAAGAACTCCAAATGATGGGCAACCGCGGGCCACACGCGCAATCCAGAAGCTTGACCTTCTATTAAGAGTTCGGTTCCGGCTGGCGTCGCCATCGTCGTAGAGGCCGTAATAGAAAAGTCGTTGGTTGCTGTTTTGGCCACCATGGAGAAGCTCCTTTCTCCATTAATAAGCGTATTCGGATTTAACGAAGAATATTCTTCCAACGGATCATTGGAAACCAGTTCCACTTCTGGCATGGTACCGGAAGCGACAAAGTTAAACTGTTGGTCTGTTAAGCGAACCGTAACAGAAAATACTCCACCGGCTGTTTGAGCTGTTGGCGAACTTATTTTCCCTGAAAAAGATCCTGGAACTTGTGTATCACCTGGGAATAAGACCAGCAACCGACTGGCACTTGAGGCCACAACAGTAAACGCACCAGATGCAGGAGAAGTCCCACTGGTCCAAAGCGTACCAGGATCATCCAAATTCGTATCCACGGCGGTTAGGGTATGATTGTTACCAGCCGTCCGAAGGGTAACAACAAATTGATCGCTTGATTGCCCGTTGGTAATGATGGAGGTACCTGGGTGAATATCATATGAGTCTGATGTATCAATACGAACTCTCTCATCAGGATGGGTGGGTTGGAAATTGTAATAGTCATCAACCACTTGAACCGTTACCGTGAAGCTGGCTCCTGAGACTTGTTGTTGAGG
>MSYE01000054.1 GCA_002176905.1 bacterium F11
CTTTAATACCATCCATGTCTTGGACCATGCGGTGGAATTGAATCGGTATACCCGCGGTCATTCCTCAAGAGATTATGGTGACAAAGAAATGGATTTGATTCAGGCGCTTCTTATGCATCCGGATCTGCAATTGGTCCAATGGACGCTTTCCCAAGGGGGAGATGGGGTTCTCAGCGTTCAAAGACAGGGAACGGATCGATCCCTTATTTAAGACCTCATTGCCTCTGCCTTCCCTCTTTTCTCCTTTCATTCGTTATTTTGATACGTTTAACTTGAAGGGAAGAACCTCGGTTCCCTTGAAGATGCGGCCCAGGTACATTCCGGATTTAACCAGCTGGCCATTTTGGTCGCGGCCATCCCAATGGATGGTGTGGGTTCCGCGAGGGAGGGTGGTGTTTAGCAAATCAATGACTTCTCGACCGGTTCGGTTGTACATCACGATACGGATGTTGGAAGTGGCGCCCAGTTCCAATTCAATCGTTCCTCTCTCTCCGCGTTCCGGATTGAATTGATGGACCAGCGATTTTTGAGAGAAAGCCGACGGATCATAAAAAGAATCATCTATAGGATAGGGATTGGTAATGATATCAATGGCATGAGTACCAATCTCGAGTTGGGTATAATCCACATTCCATTCATCTCCGTTCCAGGCCAGAAGTCCGACTTCATAAATCCCTTTTTTGTTGGTTTTGAGGACGGTTTTCAATTTGAAGGGATCATGGATAGAGAGAGAGGAATCCAATTGATCAGGTGTGGTCTTTATAAACCAGAAGAAATTCTTTTCATCCTTTACCTTGACCCCACGAACGTCTCCCACCAAAGCGGGCCTCGCGAGATAGAGCGTTTTGGTTTCTCTGCTGCGGTTTATACCCTGTCCATCCTCATAGGCCTTTAACGAAGGGAGGGTATAAGAGACCTCTTTCATCGAAACCGTCTGGTCATCTCCCGCGTTGACGTAAACAACATGGGTTCCTTGAGGCTTGGGAAATAAATTCAGCAAGGGACGGGATCCCGGATGGGCGAGTGGGATTAGAGGGTCACGGGCCGTTCCGATGGCGATCCCATTGATATCGGCATTGGCGTTCCATCGTTCGGAATTTAGGCCCATTTCTTCGCTTCCCCATGCGAGGGCTAAGACGTTTAAATCGGAACTGTTAATAATTTGATTCTCAAAAGACTTGTCGGTTTCATAAAAAAGGTTCGCATGCGAATTCCAATTCCCATCAAGCGGCGTCGCTTGCCAAGCCAACTTCAATACCTCCAGATCAAGAGAACCAATTTTCCCATCCCCGAGAGTCTGATTCCATTGACGGATATGATTAAGAGCGCGAAACACGTTCAGCCGTTTGCCAATATCGGGGGTGTCGTCGATTTCATCTCCGTCCAATAGCGCTTCTTTGATCTGCTCGTTGGTAAGGTCTGGATTTTGAGAGAGAAGCAGAGCGGCGGCCCCTGAGACAAAGGCAGAAGCGATGGAGGTACCATCCCGCTCTTCGTAAAGGTTCCCGGGCATGGTGGAATTAATAAAAACGCCGGGCGCGGCGAGGTCAACGGTATCTCCAAAACTGGAAAGAATGGCTCGTTGATCTCTTTGATCGGTGGCAGCCACCGAAATCACGTTGGGGTAGGACGCCGGATATTCCGGCAAGTTATCAAAGTCTCCATCATTCCCTGCTGGAGCAATAACAATGCCACCTTGTTCATACAATTGATTGATAGCATTCTCCAAAATCGGAATGTCCTCCAATATCC
>MSYE01000055.1 GCA_002176905.1 bacterium F11
ACCCTGGACACAACAGCAAACGATTATGGTATCAACCTGGCCGGCAACATCACAAAAACAGGTGGAACCTTTACCTTAAACTACAGCACCTTTACCTTTGACTCCCGGGACTTGGCTTGAGATATCAACATAAATGAAGGGGGCTGATGAGAGGATAATTTGTGGATCCCAGTTACTGAACGCGGAATAAGTGGTGTATTGAATAATGAACCGCTTTCCCCACAGAGTCCCTGCGTGTCCGTTTTCACCTGTGGCCTGCCAGGTGAGCTTCACGCCAAGACCTATTGTCTGAGAAGAAGCTGCCAATGTGTTGATGGCTGCTGGCGCAAGAGAACCTGGGTCTTCGGGATCCAAGGCGGGCACAATATAAACGCTTCCGGAGTTGTTTCCGTTGTGGTCAGAGGCATCGGCGCTTAAGATAAGGTTATCCAGGCCGTCTCCGTCAAAATCGCCGGCGGCCACGTCATGGCCCAGGGCGTAGGTGTTTCCGGTGCCGTCCCAGCGCACGCTGTATTGGGTGCTTCCGTTGGATAAGGTTTTGTTTTGGGGTGTTGTTAATCCTGTTCGGGTTCCTCCATAACGCAGGTAAATAAATCCTTTTTCGGTTACGGTTTCGGCTCCCATCATGAGATCCGCTATGCCGTCTGAGTTGTAATCTCCAAATCCGATCGAGGAACCCAAATAGAGATTGTCAGTGTAGGCATCAAAGCGGGTTCCGTAATTGGTGCTCCCCGAATCCAATGTGAAATGGCCATCATCAATCAAATTGGCTTGGGTGTTGCCAAAGATGACATAGACGCTTCCAGAGGGGCTCCCTCCATAGTGGGTGCTGGCTCTGAAGGCCAAATCCTCAAATCCATCCCCATCCCAGTCTCCAAATCCCATCCTTATTCCCAATGAATCGCCAGAACCACTGGTGGAATCGGCATCGTAGCGAATGTCATAATTGGAAGCAGTGTCCATATCCCGATTTTGTGTGGCGGTGAGAGCAGCTTGCGAATCACCAAAAACAATATAGATACTTCCTGATGTAACCCCGTAGAAATCCGTGATCGGCGCGCTTATGGCCAAATCGGCTTTTTCATCGCCATCGTAGTAACCAAAGACGATTTCCGTTCCCAATCGGGCGCTGTCCCCGGTTCCAAATTCGCCATCGTAGCGGATATCATAATTTGTGGCGTAAGAGAGAAGACGAATTTTTTCTTGCACCCAGTTGCTCCGGCTTGCGCCAAATTTGATGTAAGCCGAGCCGGAATCGGTTCGGGAATTTTGATCCGCATAGGGGGCCCCCATGGCCAAATCGTCTCTTCCGTCTCCATCAAAGTCGCCGGCGGCAACTTCGTCACCCAAATAAGGGGTGTCTCCGGAGGCCATGTCCCCGTCAAATCGGGTGTCATAGTTGGTGGCATAGGAGAGGAGTTTGATTTTTTCGGTGGTTAGGTTGGCGCGCGTGTCCCCGAACTTGATGTAGACACTGCCGGCCCCGTTTCCGGCTGAATCCACGCGAGGGGCGCCCATGGCCAAATCCGCTTTCCCATCGCCATCGAAATCGCCAAAGTCAATATCAAATCCCAATTGTCCATCATTGTCCCCCCCATCAATACCATCGTACCGAATATCAAAGTTGTCGGTGTTATCAAACTGAACAATACCGGTTCCCAAATTGGATTTGGTGTCACCAAATTTGACATACACGCTACCCGAATTGGTGGTGGAGTTGAAATCCGTTGACCAAGCGCCCATGGCCAAATCATCGTAGCCATCGCCATCGAAATCTCCCACCGCCACCGAATAGCCCATCTCTCCGCTTTCCCCGTCATAACGCAATTGGTAGTTGTCACCATCATCCATGTCCGTGGCATAGGTGACCCATTCGGTGGCGCCGTTCGAAAGGCCGCTGTATTGCGCTTCGGCATCTTTGGTCCAGGCGCGAATGTAATAAGTGGCCTTAAAGGTTAAACCGGTGAGGGTGTAGTATTGGGTGGTTAATGGCGTGACCCCGGATGTGCTGATATGGACCAGTGGGGCAGAGGAAACCGACGAGGTGGGGCTCCAATCGGTAAAGGAGGGGCTCGTTGTGTATTGAAGGGTGTAAATACCATTCAAGGTTCCGGTGGTACCGTCTTCACCCGGGCTTGTCCAGGTGAGATCAATTTCTCCGGATCGGTTGGAGAGCAACGCACTTAAGTTGGTGATGTTGTGTGGGGCATTGGCGCCAGCTTCAAAGCTCCAGTTTTCGTTTCCGCCGTTGTTGATCGAAGTATCTCCCGCTGCAATTTCTTGGCCGCCGTTGGCATCGGAGGAGCTCACATCCACATAGGTAACCGAATTTTGATGGGTGTTGTTTAGGTGCCATTGGGTGGTGCCGTTGGTGGAGCGGAGCACTATATAATAGGACGAATCTCCGTTTACGTTAAAAGTGGAGATGGTGAAGGTGGTGTTTCCCGCAAAATACAGGGTGGCCGAGGAACTTAAGTCTGTGGCGCTCACGTAGAGTTCGGCGGCCGTAAAGGTGCTGGAGAAGGTCACCCCGCTCGCATGGGTGTTGGCCACTGTGATCTGGTCAAAGGTTTCGGAGGTGGCAGAATAAAACGCTTGGCTTTGGGTGGTGGAGTCAAAGGTAAAGGTGCTGTAGTTTAAGGTAAAGGTTCCACCTGTTTTTGTGATGTTGCCGGCCAGGTTGATACCATAATCGTTTGCTGTTGTGTCCAGGGTACCAGCTGTGATGGTGAGGTTGCCGTTGATATCCAAGGTGTCTTGCAAGTTCACGCTGTTGCCGGATTTGTCGATCTCAACATAATAAAATCCAGTGGCATCAGAGGTCAGATTCTGTGCGCCAGAGCCATTGAAAACCACGGTGCTTTGCGCAATGGTGATGGATTCTTTGGAGCCGGCGTTCCAATGACCACCCACCGTAATAATGGTGCCGTTTCCTTCGTTGTTGGTGTAGGTATCGGAGGTATTGAGTGTTCCATTAATCACAATATCGTTTGTGACTGTGATGTCATATCCGTTTGTGCGATAAACATCGCCGCTGTTAATGGTAAGACTGTCCATGGTGGAATCGCTCTCCAAGGTTGTGGTGTCTGGGCTAGCTCCAATGTAAACATCTCCCAAATTGTTGTTGTTGGAGGTTAAGGTGAGGTCTCCCACCAAACGCAACACACCAGTGCCAGCATCTTTGGTAAAGGTGTCATCCGCCAAAGAAATGTTTCCGGTGACAGAGAGATGGTTGTTGGTTCCTTGATTCAGCACGGTTCCTCCGGCCAAGGTGATGGCGGTAAAGGTGCTGGCCGCTGACAACTGGACGGTGGACCCGGCGGTTAAACTTAATGCAGGCTCATAACTAACAGCGCCTAAGAAAATCTTTTTGCCGTTTTCGTTCATGTCCGTCCCTTCATAAGTAATCGACCCGCCACTCTCAGCCTGAAGGGTGACGTTGTTGTCGCTGGTCTCAACCAGGAAGGTGCCGTGGTTGGTCAATTTTCCGCTGTTTCCAATGGTGAAGGGAACCGCCACGCCCGAGGCATTCAACCGCAACGTTCCTCCATTATTAATAGAGACCGAGGCAATCACCACCGATCCCGTGGCGGTGACAATGTGGGTGTCGAGGATGACCGCGGTATCGATGTTCCGGGGGATATACCCCAGGTTCCATGTTCCGGCCTGATGCCAATTGCCGGTTCCCGCTGAGGTCAGGGTGTGAGCGGGAAAATCCCAATTGCTGTTGTTCCCCAAATTCACGCCGTTCGAAGTGGCATCAATTTCGATTCCTTGATCCGCGTTGGAATCCTTGACTTCCACGTAGCTCACGTTGTTCAAACTGGTGTTATCAAGCAGCCATTGTGTTCCGCTGGTGGTGGATTTCAACACGATGTTGTTACTGGCATCGCCGTTCACGGCAAACGTTGAAACCGTAAATGTCGCCTGACCCGCAAAATAAAGCGTGGCGGATGAACTTAAACCGGCCGCATCAACATACAACTGCACCGCTGTGAAACTGCTGGAAAAAGTTAAACCGCTTGAATGGATGTTGGATGAGACAAGGTGGGAGAAGGTTTCTCCGCCGGGGACGTAGACGGTTTGGCCTTGGGATGCGGAATCAAAGGTGATGGTGCTGGAATTCACAATCAGGTTTCCACTGGTTTTTGTCCAGTCTTTTTCGGCGCTGATATTGTAGTCAGATCCGGAGGTATCCAGGTTTCCGTTGGTATGGACAAAGTCACCATTGATATCCAAATCTCCGCCCAAGGTGAGGGTGGTGCCGGGATCTTTATCAATTTTCACGTAATAAAAACCCGTTCCACCCGGGGTTAAGGTTTGGGCTTTGTCTCCGGAGAAGGTGAGGCTGGAGGTGCCGCAAATATAAGACCCGCCGGTGCGAATCATGTCGCCTTGCATGGTGATGGTGGAAGTGCCCATGTTGATGATGCCGTTGTTCTGGCTGAAATAACTCGAAATCGTAATGGCAAAACCCTGACTATTGAAGGTACCGGTGTAACCCGAGAAGGTGAGGGTGGCAATGTTGATGGTTTTGTCCACGTTCACGTTGGAGACATGAACACCATTGAAGACAACCGTGTGGGAGGCAAGGGGAACATCTCTTCCACTGGCTCCGCCGCTCACATAAGCCCAATTGTCGGTGTTGTCCCAGTTGCTTTCGCCGGTGGCCACCCAATAACGTTCGCCCACGTCCACTTCCGGAGCGGTGAAATCCCATCCGTCGTTGTTGATAACATCCACTGTGGTTCCATCATAAGCAATGATATCAATACCCGGTGTGGCGTTCGAAGAACTCACCTCAACATACGTCACGGTGTTTTGATGGGTGTTGTCCAAATACCACTGATAATCCGTGGAGGTGGATTTTAACACGATGCTGTTGCTGGCATCGCCGCTCACGTTAAAGGTGGAGATCGTGACCGTGGCCTGGCCCGCGAAATAGATCGTTGTCGCGTTGCCTAGATCCTCGGTGCTCGTATAAAAACCGGCCGCGGTGAAGGAACTGGAGAAAGTGAGGCCTCCGGAAGCGGTGTTGGAGGAGATGATGTCGGCATAGGAATAACCGTAAGCGGTTTGGGCGGTTATGCCATCAAAACTCACGGTGGAGACGTTTACGTTTAAGGTGGTGACCTGGCGGGTGTCCCAATCGCCGGCCACCGACCAGAGCGCATTTCCCAAACTCACTTGTTTGTTGCTGAGTTGAATGTCGCCGGTTAAGGTGATGGCTTGGTTGTTGGTGGCGTTATCAATGTGGCCGTCGTTGGCACCCCCGCCGTAATACGCACTGGTGGCGGTGATCGAAGAAATGTTCACGGCCGCGTTGATCACCACACCGCTCACACCGTTTCCATCAAAGTACGCCCGGTTGTCCGCGCCCGGTGTGCAGGAACACGGTGATCCGCCTGATGACATGGACCAATTGGCGCCGACGTTCCAATTGCCGGTGGAACCGGAATTGTTCAGAATCCAAAACCGGTCTCCGGTGTCGGGGAAGGCCCATTTTAGGTTGTTCCCCAAATCAACGCCGTTGTTGGAATTGTCTACGGTGATGCCTTGGTCGGCGTTGGAATCTTGCACCTCCACGTAACTCACGCTGTTTTGGCTGGTGTTGTCCAAATGCCATTGGGTTCCGCTGGAGGTTGATTTCAACACGATGTTGTTGGAGGCGTCGCCGTTGACCGTAACAGTGGAAATCGTAAAAGTGGATTGGGCGGCGAAATAGATCGTGGCAGAGGAGCTTAAGTCTGCGGCGCTTACCGACAACTGCGCGGCGGTGAAGTCGTTGTTAAAAGTTAAACCGCTTGAATGGATATTGGCGGAAACAAGATTGGCAAAGGTTTCTCCGGTTGTCATGTACACCGATTGGCTGCGCGAGGAAGATTCAAAGGTAACAGTAGAGGTTCCTGCATTAAAGGTGCCGGATGTTTTCGTCCAATCGCCGCCCACAGTCATAGTGGAAGCATTTAAGTTGAAGGTTCCACCATCAATCAGTACATCGCTTGAGACCGTGAGCGCGTAGTCGTTTCCAGAATCGGTGTCCAGGGTTCCATCGGAGATGCGCAAGTCTTGATCAATGATAACGTCTTCGCCTAAGGTCCAGGTTTTTCCGGATCCATTGAAACGAACATGGGTAAGGCGTCGGCCAGTCAGGGTAAGGGATTGGCCGTAGGTGCCGGTAAACGTAACAGTGGACCCTTCCGCATCAAAGGTTCCGGCGGTTAAGGAGAGATCGCCATCCAGCGTGACAGGGGAGGTGTCCATTTTCACGGTGCCACCGGTTTGTGAAAAGGAACTGGAGATGGTGACGTTGTACCCGTTAAAGTCCAATTCCCCAGCGTAGTTGGTGACCGACAAGGTGGCCACTTGGATGTTTTTATCAACCCGGCAATTACCGGCCCCGTTGTTATCAAAGATCACGGTGTGGCTGCTCAAGGGGACTTGGGCCCCGGAACTCCCATTGCTTGTTAACGCCCAGTTGGTTGTATCATCCCAATCTCCGGCATCGCCTGAAACCCAATAGCGTTCGCCAATGTCGGTTTCTTCGCCCGCCTCTTCGGCCACGGTCAAACGGGGCGAGACGGAGTACAGGTTATACGGTGATCCATCATTGGTCACGCGGAATTCGTAAGTGCCACCCGCCACCGCTTCGGTGGCCACCGCGATGGCCCACTCGTGTTCCGTCCGTGTTGACACCGACAGCGAGGTGGAGGTCCCCGAGGGGTTGACGTCATCCATCACGCGCCCGGCAATGAAATCGCCTGAGGTATTGAAGGTGTCTGTGCTGGCATCGCCGGGGCTGGCGGAAATTTCATCGGATCCCAACAGATTGATGGGGTTGGAATCACTCGCCACCGCGGTCCAGGATTCGTAACTGCCCAATCGACGAAATTCGAGCCGGGGACTGATGGATGTTGAGGACCCCTCTTGGTTGTAGGTCTCCACCCGCAACCGAATGACGGTGGAGATGCTGGGGGTGACATTCGTCGCGTTGGCGTTCATGGCCAAACTGTTATAGGGATCGGCGCCGTTGGGGCCATCACTGGCGGTGTCTTCCAACCACCGGAAGTTCCGCTGCTCCAAGACCGGAGGATAGGGAATATGAGTCACCGTAATGTCATCCACATAAGCGCTTTCTGTTGTGGCATTGGAATAGGCACTCCATCTTATGGCCAAAGTGGAAACCGCAGCCGTGCTGGGAAAGGTGAATGTCTCCCAAAACCATTCGTCATGATTGTCTTTTGCGGTGTTACTCTTCGTGGTGACGACCACATTCCAGGTTCCATCCTTCCCGTCGGTCGTGCTGGTTGAGTAAGCAAACCGCACACCTTCATTGTTCTCTTGGTCGTCCAGCTGCCAGGCCCACTGAATCGTCACGTCCCTTAAGCCGTCGGCATCAACCTCGTTGTACGCCAAATCGTAACTTTCCGGGCTTCCCCACCCATCGCCGGCATTATTAAAGTCTAAATTGGGATCCGAAGGATAGGGGGTCTCCCCACCTGCCACAGCCCCATTCACCACACGTACATCATCATTATCGCCATTGCCTTGAATCACCACCCAGCCGGATTCATCCTGGGCTGTGTCGCCTGATCCATTCCAGGGGTCATCTACGGTTGGAAACGATTCACTGAATAGGGTCACGGCACTGGGTTTGGCCAGAACCGTCACATCGGTCCCAACGACCCGTTGATTCAATGAGCCATCCCCGCCTCCATCATCCCCAATAATATACAGGGTATTGGTATACTCGCCCGCCGTGATCCCCGCTGTGATCGACGTTGATGAGAAGGTAATGGTTTTGGTGCCTCCCGCCGCCATGACAAACGAACTTCCTTCTATCTTGGTGGTGACGGTGGTGGAATTCGCATCGTAAAATTCCACTTTGGTATTGGTGCCAATCGTCACCGAAACGGTCGAATCGTTCTTGATTTTCGCGGTCCAACTGATGGTTGCGCCTGCGACTTCAACCGAATTGGGCGACCAGGGATCCGCCTCATCGGAATTGAGAACAATGGTGGGCCCCACCTTCACCGGATCGGTCACCGTCACCTCAAACTCACTCGACCCATCGGTCAAGGTTAAGGTGGGTTGATACGCCCCGCCTAAAAAGGCACTGTTCACATTCTGAAGCGAAAAGGTGAGCGTGGTAACGGTGTTGGTGGCCACCTCCGTGTTGGAAGTCAAGGTTGAGGTGTACACTTGCGATCCATCGGTAAAGGTAAACGTCGAATTGGTGGTAAAGGTATATGAATTCGATGCGTCCCCTTTCACTTTAAGCGAAAACTGCGCGTTGTCTCCCGCATCCACCTCCGCCGGCGACAAAAACCCCGGCTCGTAAAATAACTCCGCACCCAGGAAATGGAGAATGCGGTGATTCCACTCATCCATGACATAGAGATGGGGACCTGAGGCAACTGCATAATCAGGGTAATTGAGTGAGGTTGCACTGGGACTGCCCCCCTGATTGGCGTCGGTGTCGGTGAAATTCGATTGGCCAATCACTTCATCAGCAGAAGCGTTATTGGTGGTCGGAATCGTATTGAAAATCAACACCCGGTGGTTGCCATTGTCTGCAATATACAGCTTTCCACTATCGACATACACATTGTCTGGACCACTTAACGTATGGGCCGCAGCCGATCCACCTTTATTGGGCGAGACATTCGAAAAATTGGTTTGCCCGATGACCACATTGGCCGAGACGTTATTGATGCTCGGAATGTTGTTCCAAATCAATACGCGATTGTTAGTGGTGTCCGCAACGTAAAGCTTTGATCCATCGGAATGGACCCCATACGGTTTGTTAAGCGTGAAAGCGTCAGGGGACCCCGCTTGATTGGCATCTTGCGAAGAATAATTGACTTGACCCACCACCGCCGAGGCGTTGGGATTATTGGAAGTGGGAACCGGATCAAAAATCATGATCCGGCTTTGCTGCGTATCTGCCACAAACAGTTTATCCCCCGCCACAGAAATATCGGCTGGAGTCCAGAAACCGTCCTGACCCGGGTTTGATGATCCTGCCCCCGCATTTTGGGTTTGTCCATTCCAAGCACTCTGGCCCACCAGCACATTGGCATCGATATCGTTGGAGGTGGGGACGGTGTTGTAAATCTTGATTCGATGATTGGCCGAATCACAAACGAAAAGCTTGGTGCCATCGGTATCAACGGCATAGGGACTGCTGATAGATCCTGCATCTACAGCAGGGGTATTTCCCGTTCGGTCGGTCCAGGTTGGTTGGCCCAACACCACATCGGCCGGGGCGTTACTGGTCGAGGGAAGGGAGTTGTGAATGACAATTCGGTTGTTGTTCGAGTCGGCAATAGCCAACTTCCCCCCGATAATAACCAATCCTTGGGGCCACCGTAAACTTCTCTGGGTGGGAGGATCAATGCTCCCGTTTTCCGTAAATTCATCGTACCCCAAAACAAAATCCGCGGTGTGGCCATTGTCAAAACCCCAACCTAACTGTGGGACAATAGGAAGGAAAACAACGGAGAGGAATAGAGATAGAAATGGCAATAAGATGCGAGGAATGTAAAACTGCGATTTAAGGGGTTTTTCCGACGCCATATATATAATGTAAAGGTGTTTTTCCGAATATCAAGGTAAAGTTCGATTGGACTTTAGGTTTCTAAAAGGCGGTAAAACGCCTCTAATTTGCGAGGTGATTTTGTTCAAATTTTGGGGTTTTGAATGAATAATTGGTGACAGGAAAAAAACGCAATAAATTGCGTTTTTTTCCGGTACTCGGTGCTTGGTACTCGAAAAGCCGTTGCGAGTACCTAGCACCGAGCACCAAGTACCGCCTTTAGCCTTTCATCAACCGCCTCATCATCCTCTGCTCATGATCCAATTTCCCATTCATTCTTCTTAAATCCACTTCCGAAATATATTTCAACCTAAAACTCGCCTCGATTTGAGTCTCAAGCTCTGCACAAGATCCAAGGGAAAATGTTAAAAATCTGCGAAATTCTTTTGGATTTAATCGATTAAATCCCTCAGCAATATTTGATGGGATTGACATGGAGGCGCGACGCATCTGGGAAACCAACGAAAAGAGTTCGGATTGTGGGTAATTCTTCGTTAGGGAATATATATCTACCACAATCTCCATTCCGAGTTGCCAAATCTTTAGGTCACGAAAGTTTTTGAAAGCCACGACATTATCTTACAAGGGTTGGCTTGGGAGTTGTGTCAGAGGGAGGTAAAAGAATTGTAAATGCGGTACTTGGTACTAGGTGCTCGAAAAGTCGGTACTCGGTACTTGGTGCTCGCAACGGCCGTTCGAGTACCTAGCACCGAGTACCGAGTACCGAGTACCGCATTTGACACCCCCACCCCATTTTGATTAGATGCTCCTCACCCCTCAACACGAGGAGGTTCCCCGCCTCCAACACCATGGAGGAAACACCAATGAAAAAAACAACCAAACAACCCAACTACGTCACAGAAGCCGTTTTTCTAAAAACCGTAGAGAAACTGCCTACCAAAGACGACCTTAAAGGCTTCGCCACCAAAGATGACCTTAAGAACTTCGCCACCAAAGATGATTTGAAAAATACCAGCACCAGGCTGGCCCTGGCTATTCAAAAGAACTCCGCGGACATCGCCGAAATAAAAGAAACAATGGCCACGAAAGATGATGTGCGGATCATCCTTAACCGTATTGATCATTTCACGAAGAAAGTGGATGTGTTTGATAAGAAAGTTTTGGTGCACGATTACCGACTCAATGAATTGGAATCCAAAGTCGGATACCACGACAAGCGGTTAACGTTCTTAGAAACAAAGTAAAAAGCCGGTACTCGGTGCTCGGTACTTGGTGCTCGGTACTTGGTGCTCGGTACTTGGTGCTCGCAACGGCCTTTCGAGTACCTAGCACCGAGCACCCAGTACCAGTCGTTTTTACTTAACAAATAACTAAACAATTACTTAACAATTCACTATTATCAAGACGATGCTCATGAATCTCCGCTATGAACCAAAATTTAGTCGATCTGCGCGCGTGGTCCAACACTTGGCCAAAGCCTCTGAATTAGGGGCCTGGATCCGGCAGCAGACCGTTGATGTATCCTGGATCCCAAAAATCCAACGAGACGCCCTGGTTCGCCTGGCTCACCACTCAACGCGAATAGAAGGAAATCCATTAACATTGCCGGAAGTTGAAGCCTTGGCTGCGGGAAAAGATATCCCTGTTGAGGAACAATCCAAGCGCGAGATATTAAATGCCTTTTCAGGTTTTCGGTGGATATGGAAATCAGGCCCCCGGAAAGTTCAAGAAAAGAGCCTCCTTCATCTCCATCAGATTCTAACAACCGGACTTCTCCCCCAAAATGAAGTTGGAACATACAAAACCAAGCAGAACGCTGTTTTTAGCAAAGGTAAGATTATTTATAAACCGCCTCCACCTGAAGCAGTAGGAATTTTGACACGAAGTTTGCTTACGTGGATCAATTCAAAACAGGCCGAAGGAGAACATCCTATTATTGTTGGTTCCATTGCTCATCACCGCTTGGTTTCAATCCATCCCTTTATGGATGGAAATGGCCGCATCTCTCGTGCCTTGGAATCGTGGATTTTTTATCGGCGGGGATTCGATACAAATCATATTTTTGCGATTGATGAATTTTTCGATCAAGACCGGCCACGATACTATAAAGAAATTCAAGATGCTCGCGATAAAGGAAATGATTTAACGTCATGGATCGAGTATGTTGGAGAAGGGATTGTTGAAACGCTCAAGAAGACACAAATTAAGATTCAGCGTCTTCGACATAAAAAGCCGGATCAAAAATTAAAGTTGAATCGAAAACAGGAACGCGTCCTCGAGATTTTGGCAGAAACGCCACGGTTTGGAGGAAGGGAACTGGCAAACGCATTAGGTTTAACCCGCGCCGGTTTGAGCTTCATTTTGAAACCCCTTCTCAAGGCCGGCCTGATTGTGAAAGAAGGATCGACGAAAACGGCACAGTATAAGCTCGGGTAAATACCGGTACTCGGTACTTGGTGCTAGATGCTCGCAACGGCCGTTCGAGCACCTAGTACCAAGTACCGAGCACCGATATATTGACCAATCCCGCATTAAACGCTACATTTTGACCATGTACTACGAGCTTGTCTTTAGATCTCTGGTTAAAAACAAAGTGAAATTCATTGTGGCGGGAGGGATGGCATTGAACTTGCACGGGATTCCTCGCTTTACGAAAGATCTGGATCTTCTCATAGATGAGTCGAAAGAAAATTTATCCCGCCTCCTCAAAACAATTAAGATGTTGGGATATAAACCCAAAGTGCCCATGAAAACAGAAGAGTTTTTAAATCCCACCAATTGGCCCATTTGGAAAAAAGAAAAGGGCATGTTGGCGTTAAATTTATTCAATCCAAAAAAACCTTTTGAAGAAATTGATCTCTTGGTTTATAGCCCTATCACTTTTCAAAAGGCCAGAAAAAGTAAAAAGAGAATCCGCCACAAAACGCTGCCGATCGATCTTGTTTCGCTCAAGGATCTGATAAAAATGAAAAAGATATCGGGACGTGAACAAGATGTGGCCGACATCCAATCGATTAAGAAATTAAAAAGGGTACTTGGGTAAAAATGAAGAAGAAAGGATTTCGATCGATTCCCACCACCCAGCAAATTAAAGATTACCTCAAACTCTCCATCCGCCAACGACTGGAATGGCTAGAAGAAGCCAATCGCTTCTCTCACAAGGCAATCAAAGGGAAACGAAAGGTTATTTGGGAGGCGTTTCGGAAAGGAGAGATCTAAAACCGGTGCTCGGTACTCGGTGCTAGGTACTCGAACGGCCGTTGCGAGTACCTAGCACCGAGTACCAAGTACCAGCCTTTCGAGCACCGAGTACCGCAGTTAGAATTTAGCCGACAGATTCACCCGCTGTACATCCCCCAGCTCGTCGAACGGTGTGAACGAATAATCCACGTTGAACCGCGAAAAGGCCAGGCCGATGCCGCCGCCAAGGCCTTTTAGTTGGGTGCTGGGATCAGCGGAACTTCCCAGTTGGGACACTTGACCGGCCAGGTTGGCCATGTAACCGCCCCGCACACTGATAAAAGACATCACGGAATATTCAGCGCCAAGACTGGTGGTGGTGATGTTGTCATGGGGTTGATGTTTGAGGTCCATTGTTAAACCCAATCCAAACGGAATGGCATACGCCAAGCCAGCGGAAAGAGTTAACGGGAGAGGGTAGCGTTTCTGGTCAAACTTGACACCGGGACCCATGTTTTGGACGGCCCATCCCATGTTCAAACGGGATATAGGTGTTCCATGGATAATTCCCAGGTCAAGGGCCACGGTTTCAGCGGATTCGTCCGCCAACCGGCTTTGGATGGCTTTGACGTTTCCTCCCATATGAATCGATTGGGAAAACAAAGAAACCGTGCGTCCGTACGCCACGTTGACGGAAAGATCACTGGCTTCAAAGGATCCGGTTTTCTGACGGTGAATGTCCCGACCTTCCAGTTCGCCTTGAGAAAGATAGGACACACCCAAACCAAAGGTGCCCCATTTTGATGGGAGGGCCAAACCCACCACATCAAAATTCACATCCTCAAAGGAATCGGTGTGAAAGAGACCCACTTCTCGGCTGGACACCGTCGGCAATCCGCCGGGATTCCAGAACATGCCACTCACATCATTGGCCAATGCGGTATAAGCAGACCCCAGGCCAACGCCTCGGGCCCCAACGGGAATCTTCAAGAAGGCCAAGCCAGTCTTGTGTCCCGCCAGAAGGAGTTGGGAACCCAATACGAGGGTGACGATGGCCAACCCAAAACTCCTCACTTTTTGTTGGAAACGAATACGGTGTTCCTTGTTATAGGTTGTGGTATTCATGATCGCCTCTTAGGGAATTACCGTTAGATTGGCGGATTCTTTAAGGACCCCGCCGTTGTTATCTTGCGCCTCAATGATAAAGCGATAAACGCCCGGAGGAATATCTCCGGTCCAGCTGTACTCGTAGGCATACTGTGGACCTTGCCCATCGTCCACAATCTTGGGTGGATCCGTCAAACTGGCCTCATGGACCAGCTCTCCGGAAACGTCATACACCTTGATGTCGAGCTGACTGGCCAATCCGGACTCAACATGAATAATGGGTTTTTGTCCTGCCTTGGCCGGGCTGGGATAGGCATAAACATCTCCGAGCTGGAAAGTCGGATCAGCCTGAGGACCAGATGCAGCGCCCATTTTTATAGACACGGTACCAAAATCACTTGTTTCGTGATTTTGATTGGGGTCATAAACGTAAAACTCTTTTTCAACGTTCGTAATGGTTAAGGAAATGATATCTCCTTTTTTGGCTTTGTTTCGAAACTGGCTTAACGTGGCCAATCCATCAATATTGGTGGTTCTGGTTTGGGAATAAATGAGTTCCCCATTTTTGAACCATTCCCCTGATACATCCGCCCCCGAAACAGGGGATTCGGTGTCATCATAAATAACAACCTCACCCGTTGGGAAAATATACTGCCCCGTTTTCCGAAACGAGATATCTATGCTTTCAACATGCATGGAAATGGCCGTTGGTTCAGAAAGATAATCGATGGAAATGGTATCCGATGAAGAAAGCGCTCTTGTATCGGTAACGGTGACACCAATTTGGATTGTTCCTGTTGCAAGAGGAACAAGGTCCAAAATGGATTCATATATTCCCGCGCTGGCGGTTTCGGTCCAGGTAAGGGGTGATGTACTTCCATTTATTTGGGTGACAAAATTGGAAGTCGGGAGGCCGGAGACACCATTGGTGTATTCATCCCGCACATCCGAAGTTAAGACCGCCGCACTCGCCAATCCAACATGGTAGAGATCCTCATCCGAACTTAATGTGACCACAAGCGCAGGATCTGGTGGAGTAAAAGAAACACGGGAGGCGCGATCGGCATTCACCACCGGTTCAGGATAGCCATCGTCATCGCCTCTAAAGGCTTCCGAACAAACACTGGTTCCTCGCTCGGAACCATCGGCACATTCTCCTGTCTCAATCAAAGCCTGTCGGACTTGAGCGGGCGTGATGCCGGGATTAACCGCAATCATCAACGCCGCTGCCGCCGCAACATGAGGAGCGGCCATACTGGTTCCACTATTGGTAATAGGGAATCCAAATATCGACCGGGATAAGGATAGGATTTCCCATCCCGGAGCCATAATATCCACATCCTCTCCAAAGTTGGAAAATTTCACCAGCGAATCATCAAACACTTTTCCCATTCCAGGAACAGTTTGTGAACCCGCCAATCCTCCTGGAAGACCATCAAAATCCGCCAAGGCAGAAACGGTTATAACTTCGTCAAATGAAGCAGGAACGGATGTTCGGGCATCACTATTCTCGTTGCCGGCTGCCACAACGAAGGTTGTCCCTAAGTTGACAGCATTGATAATGGCAGCATGCATAGCTTGTATGCCGGGATCTGTTGAGTCATCTGTACACTCCGAACAGTAGGCTGACAAACTCATATTGGCCACATGAATAAAAGGATGCTGGGATGTATCGGCGACCCAATCGATTCCGGCGATAACATCGCCATTTGAACCGTCGCCATTGGAGTCCAGCACTTTAACCGACCAAATTTTTGTCTCTGGGGCGGCTCCCACCACAGAAATGTCGTTGTTCAAGGCCGCTATGGTGCCCGCGACATGGGTCCCGTGCCCATCATCGTCGTGACCACCGGTGGTTGTTGGGGACTCGGTTGTCACCAATGTGATCCCCCCTTCGATATTGGCCGCCAAATCAGGGTGAAGAAGGTCCACTCCTGTGTCAATAACCGCCACCCGAATACCAAATCCTGTATTGGCTGGAACGCCTGGTTCGGCTTGAACCCGGTCGATTCCTGTTGGCAGGACTTGTTCCACCGCATGAAAAGTTCTGTCCGATCCCACGGCTTTAACCCGCGGGTCGTTCTTCACAGCGTTTAATTTGCCCGGTGGAATTAAGGCAGAAAAACCTTTGATGGCCTTTTTAAAAACATGAATGGGAGCTATTTGATGGGTTTTTACGATATCTTGAGAAGCAGCTTCTGCGTTGACGCTATCATTAAAAACGATGATGTACTGATTGGGGATCTTTTCGCTTCTGCGCCCCCGCTTGATTTCTTCGGATTGAGCCAGTGTGCTGGCAAGAAACCCAATAATAAGGAATAACGGCAAATACGTCCAACGAAAGATTTTCATAATGCCTCCTCTTGATTTTTCGACAATAAAAGGACTGAAATTATATCATTTCTACCAACGTTTCCATGGATTGACTTCTATTGGCGCCCCCTTTGAGGTGGATTCTTAATTAACTCCAGCGTTCAAATCGTTTGCAACATAATTTCCTGGCCATAACAATCACCAACAGGGTCAAAATAAGCCACCAGATATAGATTTGCCGAAGGGGTTGGAATTTGATGCAGGAAGGATCTAACTACTTGGACACAACCAGTTTAAACTCTTCAATACGACTCCCTTGAATGATCCGACCCGGGTAGGACCCCGATGGAACCACACTTCCACTCTTATCTCGGCCATCCCAGTGGATGGTATGCGTTCCAGGAGGTAAATTCGTATTCAATAAATCGATGATTTCTATGCCTTGACGATCATAAATAACCACCTTCACTTCAGCAGACTGGCGTAAATTAAGGGCAATTTCCCCTTTTTCACTGAGGGCTGGGTTAAAAATGGCTTTGTGTACCGTTAGATAGCGCCCACTTTCGGAAATATCCTCGTTATCAACCGGATTGGGATTCGGTGTTACCTCGATCGCCTCAATCCCCACCCCCACTCTCACATAATCAATGCTCCAGGATCCCTCTGGATCCCATCCCACCAATCCGACATTGTAAATCCCTTTTTGTGTGGCATGAGCCCTGGCTTGTAAGGTAAAGGGATCCAATATAACCATGGGATTTGGTTTTCCTTCCTTATTATCTTTAACGAACCAGAATGATTGGATAGAAGCCAGGCGCGGATCCGCCCCTTGAATTCGACCGTCAAGCTTAACCACCCCAACTATTGGGTTCTGGGTCCATTCTGGGAAGGCTGTTGTGGAGACCCCTGGAGATTCCAATAGGAGGGAGAAAGCGGAAACCTCCTTTAGGGGAACCGATTGATCTTCCCCCGCATCCACACCGATTTCCTGCGTTGACCGAGAAGCGGGGTAGTTCGGTTCCAAACGAGATGACGATAAAAATTGAGAAGAGGCCACCACCACAGGGCTGCCTTGGGTGATAGGTGGGAAAGGGCGGACGATGACCGTGATCTCATCGGGTTCAGACCAGGCGCCACTGTCATCCTGAACGGTTAAAAAAATCCGATGTGTTCCCACACTCATTCGAATCCATGGATAAACGCCTTCTCCCAAGACTGTTCCGTCTTCACCTTTCCAAACATACCTCTCAACGGAACCCCTGAGGTCGTAGCTGTAACTGCCGTCCAATTGAACGAGTTCGTCTCCCCCTTCATCAATATCACAATCGGAATTCCATCGATTTGAGTCGATTCCCTCAATCTGGCTGCCAAACGCTTTGGCCATGACATTTAAATCAAGACTGTTAATGATCTGTTCCTCATAGGGAATATCTGTCTCATAATAAAAATTGGCCAGGTCATTCCATCTGGGATGATTCGGCTGCGTGTTCCACGCCATGGCCATCTCGTAAAAATCACCTACATTGATAACGCCATTGCCCCGATAATCATTAAAAACCAGAGGGCTGTAACCAGCATCGGCAACAGGATCAAACAATCCATCATCATCTTTCAAGATGACCTCGACTGAAAACAAATTTTTGAGCTCCGCATGCTCAGATGGATTGGCCAACGCGATATTGAAGGATTCATCTTTTTCACGAACCTCATCATTGATGATTTCGATTTTGAAAACTTTTTTCTGATAATCCCCTGGCTCCCACGTAAATGTGCGGGGACTCACCACACGGTAATCCTCTCCTTCAAAGGCGGTGATCCCTGTGATGTGAACCTCGACCGAGATCGTTCGATCCGGATTTCCGTTCCGGGTTATATGAAAATTAACTTCATTCAAAGCGGTCCCTTCATCAATCTCATCCAATAACGGAGCCCCGGGATGATTCAAAAAATACAGGGAGCTGTCATCATCTTGAATGATGACCGTGGCAGCGGATGCTCCCATAATAGGAACACCATTTGAATTTTCAAACAACTCCACTTCGAAATTCTCCGTGTTCCACTCTTTCAGATTGTCGTTAATTATTTTGACGCGAATGGTCTTGTCATCAAAATCGTTCACTCCCCAGACAATCACACCCGATGTATCTTCAAAATCAAAACTGGCCTCGGCGACCCGCGCCGACTCCAAAGTGCGGGTGCGAAAATGAACACGGGCCTCCCCTTGCGAACGACCTCTCCGTTGAACGATCACCTCCACATATTCGCCATCCACATCTTCAACAACATTCCACTGATTGGTCTTGAACATGATCCATTCATTTTCGAGCTCATCGTCCTCAATAAAAATCTGAGTGACGATGGGATTATTCAATCCTTGTGTTTTTTCGTCATCCCACACTGTTTTGACATCAGATATTTCCAATCCAAAGTCCTGTATGAGTTCGCCCTCCGCATCATTGATAATGGGAATCTCCACAATCACATCATCCCCTTCTCCGTGATCCCATGTCCATGATCCACTGACCGGTTCGTAATCGAAATCCTCTCGGGCCAAACTTTCAATAGTCCGATAATTGAAACTGACTTCCCCAATCCAATTTCGGACCCGTTGGATGGGAATTCGAACCACCCTCTCCGAATCATCTTCTGCGATAAAAAACCGGGGAGAACTGAATTGAACCAGGGGATTCAGGTTTCTATTTTCATCATCCACAATTCCAATTGTCCCGGTCTGAGCCCATCCCAAAGCGGGGCCACCCTTTGGATGGCTTAAGACCAAATTAAAATCTTTTTGTCCCTTATAAATGTCATCATCCTCACCCAGCAACGAAATGGTTATCGTTTGGTTCTGTTGAACTCTATCTCTCCAAAATAACATTCCGGACACCGGGACATAGTCCACCCCGGCCACCGCAGAATCATCCTCCGTGGAATATTGCACCGAGACATCTCCTTCGGATCCACCCCGCCGTTCAACAACCACCACAACCTCAGATTCTCCCTCATAAACTTTTATGAAATTGCTGCTAATTCCCACCGTTCCATGAGGATTCAAATAAAATTGGATTTTAATGTTATCCCCTTCTTGGCTAACCGGCTCAAGATAATCTGTGGTGTCCGGAAACATGAAGCGTTGCTCCAGGCCCAATCCCGCATCATCAAATTCATCACGGATTGATGAATCCGGGGTGATATCCAACAAAAACGCGCGACTTCGTTTTTGGACGATTTCATCATCCGTCCAAAGATGGAGCAAAACCTTTTCCAATTTGGGGGGCTCTTCGAAAACATTGCTATAGTTATGAGGTAAGATGGTCCGGTACTCCGCATAATAGGTCACCGGCATACTTCCCAGTTTGGTTTCATACTTCAACCCGCGAATCAGCGCTGAGGCCTCCTCATAGGGAGGCAGAATATAGTCCCCTGATTCACGAACATGAATGATTTCCTCCGGTCTCACCCATCCCAACCTCTCTTTAAATCGAAGATTGATGTCAAAATGAGTGAGGTTCCCATCCCCCATCAAATCGAAGACATCACCATATTCAATTCCCGTACAAGCCGAATTGACCATTGAATCGAGTGTTTTCGTTCCGCAATCCAATCCGGAGGCATGGTGGACACCCAAATTGTGTCCCAATTCATGATCCAAGACAGCACGTGGAAGAGCTCTGGCATATCTTGAAAAAAGGGCATAGGAATAAATGCCACCCAACACACCCACCCCAGCAGCATCACAATCTTTGAGATTAGGAAAAATAACACTGATGAAACGATATTGATCAACATCCACGCCATTTCGTTGGGCCATTTTTTCAGCTTCGACAATGACCACATTCCGATCGTTACAAGAGTCAACATCAACAGGAAGGGTGTACCACCCTTCAACATCCGCCTGTATAGTTAGTTTTCCATATGAAACGCGGTGGAAGTTGGGGATGGTTTCGGTTTCAATCTTCTCAAGTGCCTGATCTGGAGTGAACGGCTTCAATTCTGGATTGGCAGGGAAATTCACCAACAAGACCAATAGTTTCTGTTCACCGGTCGCACCCTCGAGTATGGGTCCTTTCTTGGAGGCGCGCATTATTTTAAGGTCTTCGACCTTTATCACATTCCCGACTCTTTGACCTTTAACCGCAATGTAATCTTTGGTCTTAAGGTTGACCTGGGTCATGTGAGGCGCAAACTGAAGCTTGTAAAAGGTTTCAGCGTTGGCTTTAAGGTACGATTCCGATAGATGGCGACCATCTTCAAAGTCGACCTCCATTAGCATATATTCGCCTCTCCATTCTCCTTTTTGGGGGGTGATTTTCGGTGCCGGACCTGCAGACCAAGACGGTCCGGCTATAAGGATGAGAAGGAGACTTAACCAAACGATGCCGATGAGGCGGTAAGATGTCATCAGGGGATAACGCACATGTTCTCCGGGGGCATTTTGTCTAATTTTACCATATTTCGCCTATTACCCCTTAAATTATCGTCGAAAAACGGGATTTGACTCTCTTTTTTCATAAAATATACGACAATTCAATCCAAATTTAAGGAGCGCTGACCATGTTTAGAATGACGCAAAAATGGATTTTTCGAGCGATTTCACTTCCTCTCATTCTGGGGGTGTCAACCCCCCATCTCTATTCTCGCCAAACGGAAACGCCCATTGAGGTTCTCATTCTGGCATCCGATAAAAACTTAAATGAGCTTCGGCAGACCTTACCCGTACTTTACTTGGCGGATCTCTTCCCTGAAAAAATATCAACGGAAATCCATTTTCCAAACATGCTGGATGAGACCAATAACGTGATTTGGCCGGACTATCCGGATGATCGGTTAAGACGCGGGTCGCTAGTGCTTACCATTCAAAAAGATCAACCCGAAAAACTATTTGACTATATCCAGTGCTTTAGTTACGAGCCCACGGGCAAATCCTGCACGGGTTTATTGGAGATTACCGAACCGGATTTATCCATGGTAAGAACGACTCTTTTAGAAGAAGTTCAAAACCAGTCAAAAAAATCTCTTCCTTTAATTCAAAAACATCGGAAGGAAAACGGATCGAATCTTATTTTCCCGGCTGTATTTGTTAATGGTAAATATTATATGGGTAGCCTATATCTGGTGGAACTTGTTTCCCATTTAAACACGATACTGCCACCCAACGACCAATTGCCGGGAGCATCAGGGGACACTGCATTGGATAAGCAGTATCCTCCCATAACTCTCTATGCCATTGAGGATAAGAAAAGAAAAGCCCAGCGGGACAAGGATTGGGAAGCCAATTTCACTCAGCAATTTCCAAATCTAACTATCGTTCCCTTGAATGCGCGCCGATCCAAAGGCAAAAAAATATTAAAGAAAGCCAATATTGATTCCCTTCCCGCCTATGTTTTTGATCCGAGCCTTCGCAAGAAAAGAATGAGATTTGCGCTGGGATTGATTCAGGATAAGTTGGCCCGAAAGGAAGGCGGGTATTACGTTTTAAATCCGCAGCGTGGCCAAAATAAATATTTTCTCAATCGCAAGCGAAAGAAAAACCAATTGGATTTATATGTCATGAGCCAATGTCCTTACGGGGTCCAAGCAGAAGACGCGTTCCTGCATTTGTTGGAGGAGAAAGAATTGCCCAAATCGCTCAAACTCAACATCCGCTATATTGTGGGCAAAAAGGAAAATAAATTTGACAGTCTCCATGGAACCCCCGAACTTTCGGAAAATATTCGTCAGTTGATTATTAAAAAACATGCCCCGGATAAATTTTACACCTATCTCGACATTCGCAATAAGGATTACCGCTCGTGTGAATGGGAAGAGGCTGTACAAAAGGCGGGGATTGACGTTGAGATGCTGAAAAACAACCAAGAAGACGGATTAAAACTTTTGGAGGACGATTTCTCAGCCACCCAGGAACTTGGGATCAGTGCGAGCCCCTCTTTTGTGTGGGAGAACCAACATGTATTGGCGTCGAGAGATGAACTCAAACAATTTCTCGGATTTAATCCCTTTGAATCACAGAAACAAAGCGCGGATGAGGGGAGCTGTGGGCCAGGGAGCACGGGCTCGACGTGCCAATAAAAATAATCTCAAACTATATTTTTCGAACGTCGTAAATCCACAGAGCGGGTCCCATTTTATTACGCCTCCAAATATCCCGCCATGGAAAGACATGATGCTGGGGAACAATTTTCTCCCACGGTGTCGATGCCCACTGGGACAATTGGCTATCTGGAATTCTTTCCCACCGAGACACCGGCAACGGGGCATCTCCAGTATAAGGAGAATTGTGATAAAGAAGTTCTCCTTTTCGAACCAATTTTAAAAGCTCCAGAGGCTGCCAACCTGTATTCCTGGATAAAAAGACATGATTAAAAACAACAAATTCCGTTCCTTCCCTCCGCACATCTTCTGCCTTAAATATTTTATGTTTACGGACTTTTCCGATATGTCGAATGTGAAGACCCCCGGTTAAATTCTGGGATCGATAAGGAACACGTCCTCTTTTGGACCGATAAAGCCGGTATTGATGCATTCCCTTCCAAAGAAGAGTGGCTGTCTCAGACGCCTCCTCCAGGTCTGGCCACTGATCTGGATGAAGACCCAAATAAAGGTCATACCGATATTCATGCAAAATTCGGCTTCCCTCTGGTATGTGGGTTTCCACCCATTCCAATCCTTGGCTCCGGGTATCAGGCTGAGTAAAAAGCCAAACCATTCGCAGGGATCGCGATAGGGGAAGGACCGCCAGGAAAATGATCAACAAGAAATACAATGACCGCCAAGAAGGACGATATTCCTTAAATTGATCAAGGCTCCACGCTGCCAAAACACAAAGAGGTGCCAAGAGCGGAAGGGCATATCGATAGTAGAAAACATTTTTAACTGAGATGATGAGGAAAAATACGATGACCGTAACACCAAGGAGAATTCCAATGCGGTTTTTCTTATAAATGGATAAACCCACACCAAAGAACCCCGCCAATAAAATAGGCCATCCCAAACCAAACCCCAATGCCTCAAACAAATATGATTTCCAAGGAGAGTAAAACCGCAAAAAGAAATGAGGCCGACTGACATACCCCCAAATCATTTTGATTCCCTCAATTCCTTTCTTGTGATCCAAAAGAAAGTAAGGGCTGGTTAACAGGAAAAAGAATCCAACGGCACCGGTCATCGCCAGGATGGGCCAGGTTTTTAAGGTCAGCTTTTTTTTCCAGGTCTTTTTTTGGTCTTGTTCACTGAAGGGTCGCAAAAGATGGGCCACAACCAATATAAGGAGAAGAACCCCGCCCGGATATTTTGATCCTGCCGAAAGACCAATGGATCCAGCCGCGTATAGATAATTTTTCCAGTCCGCTCCTTGGGCCACACGAACACAAAAAAGAAGTCCAAGAATAAGAAAAAATAACATGGGCGCATCGGTCAGAATATAATGGGCATTAAAAACATCCAACAAGGACACAGATAAGAAGAACGACGCCACCAATCCCACCCGTTTGGAAGAAAAGGCCTCTCTGCCCAAGGCATATACCAACAATACGCCACCGGTACTCAACACGGCGCAAAAAAGTCGTCCCATAAAAACAAGAGAAGGATCGAATGAAGAAGTTGGTGCTGGTCCCCAAAAATAAAAAACCTGGAACAATTTAAAAAATCCATATAGGAGATACATGAGAAAAGTGGGTTTAACAAAATACTGGGGATTAAAACCTGTCACGTCGAACTGACCCACAATGTAAAGGACATGCGGCTCAAGGTCTGAGTAGATAAACGGCAAGCCATGGTCAAGCCCAATAACCCGAAGAAGAAGAGCGAGGATAATGATGAAAATCAAAAATACGGATATCATTTGAAGAATTTACACATTCAGATCTTATCTTGTGACCAATTTTCCATAGGATTGAAGGAAATTGTGAACCTTGTAGTTGGCATTGATCACACCAAACCAAAGAAAGGTCATGGAACTGATTCTTTTTTGTTCTGTTTGCATTAAATTCAATAAATAAACAGAAGGGCCCCTATATTCCAAATCATTGTTCACCGAAAATATCTCCTGTCGAACCATGATAATCTCTTCGGTTTCCTCTCTTTCTTTCAAAAAATAAGCTTCATCATCATCCATGGGTGTGCTTCCAAGAAACAACGCAACTTCCGGAAACTTCTTCTTCAAATCCACCAAATCATAGATACCCATTCCCGAGAGAACAACAATTTTATCACTCTTCCCTTTAATTTTTGGCAAAAAACGCTTTAGCGCTTCTTCGGGGGATACAATCTTCGTGTTTTTCCACTTTTTGGGATATTTTTCATCCAGATTGATAGGAGGCAAAAGCGAAAGAACGGCCAATTGTTTCCCCCCAACATTCTTGAACACATATGGCTTAAAAATAGGTTTCTCGCTTTTTATTCTAACGAGATTTGTTGAAATAAAATGAAGGTTTGTTTTGCGATCGATCTTTTTTAAATATTTTTTTCCTAATTCCAAATCCAAGGGGCCGATTCCAACCGCGTCATAACCAATAATATCGAGCGCCTCCATAAAAACTTTGGCGACAGCCCCGGGGTTTTTATAATCGTCCGGATAAAAGTTTCCCGCATCGACAAGCAAATGGTCATCTCCGACAATTTCCTTTAAATAATCGATTATGGTGGCATAGTGAGCAATACTACCCTGATCGTTTATTCCTCCGGCCAAACCCTCCAAACGCCCCAATGTCCCACCCGTAAACGCAACAGGAATACTTTCATCTTCGTAAAATTTGCTGATATATACTTGCGTCTTATTTAGGAATTTTTCCGACTCTTCCGAAAAAGCGGAAGAATTTGGGAAAAAGATCACAATCAACATAAAAAACAGCGTGCAAGATTGGAACGGCTTCATGTCTTTTCCTCTTTATTTGAAATTGGCGATTCGATACTAACAAAAACGACCAAATTTTTGTCGGCCTTATTTAACAACCACAAATTTTCCCATCTTTGTTAAAAGACGTTCCCCTGATTTCTTGGATGTGATGACATAATGATAAACACCGCTTGGAATTGTTTTCTTGGAACGAACTTCATAAACATATTTCATTCCGGATCCGCTGCACACCAAAACGGGATTTCCGTTCACCATTTTTCTTTCCACCAACTGTCCCGCAACATCATAAATACGGATGGAAACGTTATCCGCCAACCCAACTTCAATGTGGAATGTCGGAATATGATGGCTTCTGACAGGATTGGGAAAAACAAATACATCTCCCCATCTAAAGGTCGTATCGACATGGAAATCTTGGAAAGCAGAAAATTCCTTCTTCTGGTCTTGGTATTTGGACAATCCAGAAAAGTCTTGATCCCCAATTCTCAAGGATGAAGACACATCCCCCATCATGCCACGCGAATCCACGACGGAAACAGATACAATATGATATCCCAATTCGAGCAGTGAAATATCCATCGTCCCTGTATAATTTCCTGGTTTCTTTTGAGGAACAACTTCGATGGCTTTGTCTGATCCATTCAATTTCGCATGGAAAGCATCTGACGGTAACCAGCGAATGGGTTCTTCTTTGGCATTCTTCACAGAAAGAGTGAAAATCAACTTAAGCTTCTCTTCTGGATAAAGAACCTTCTGATTAGATTTCCATTCAACCTGCACACAAGGTTTGGGAATCATTACTTTGAATTCCCTTGATAAAGGGCTCTTAAGAGGCTGGGACAACAATCCCTTTTCCCCTTTCTCTTGATCGACTGTCACACAGCGATAATAATAGGTCGTTCCATAAGATAAATTTTCATCCTGGAAGACATTTTGAGGAAAATTCAGCTGTGCCTTTTTCTTTACGTTCTTCTTTTGAAGGCTCGAAAATGGAAAGGTTGCTCGGTAAACGAGATATTTGGCGAGATCGGTTTGACCTTGAATAAGGGGATGAACCCAAGACCAGGCAACTTCTTTCTTTCCGATAAACCGAAGGGAGGGATTTTTAATCGGGGGTGGATGAAGGTCTTGCGCTTGTGTGGATACGGTGTGATCTTTCGCTCCCGTAGACCAGGGAGCCCAATTTCCCCCCTCATCCCGACACCGAATAGCAAAGTGGTAAGTGGCCCCTGGAAATAGCATTGAAATCAAATCCGACCGTGTTTCTCTTTCTTTTGAATCAAGGGGAAATTCTACCTCAAAAGTGAAGGAGGCGTTGGGAGTTGACAGATACAGAGGATGGGTTGACCAACGAATCTGATAGGCTCCGTCTGCTATTTTTCCTGAGAATTTATCATCACCTGGTGCTGTCCATGACAGATAAATATCCCCATCAATCAGACCTGGTTCTGCTTTTAGATCCGTCACTCTAGAGGGAGGAACAATATCTCTATTGGTGATGGATGTATCAAAGCCAAAAGTTTGAGGGGAAAGAAGGAAAAACCAACTTAACCCAATAATAGCAACAACAAGTAAATGTGGTATTGGTGTCGAACATAACTTCATGGGGGGCTGCTCCCCACTCGGCGAGGGGGTTATGATCTCAAAATTTTGGCCTTGGAAACAACTATAGTTTGATTTTTTCTTTAAGAATCCAATTCAGAATCCCGGAAAGGAACCCCAAACCATAGCCGACGATTTGAATGATCCCTCCGAAGAAAACGAAGCCAAAAGCCAAGGGGTTTTTAAAGGTAAACAACGCAGAAATGCCTGAGAGAAGAAAAGGAGAAAATAGAACAATAGGAATAGCCATCAACAAAATGGAATTAATACCGTATAAAATTCCCCCTCCCCACAGCAACAAACTCAAAAGCCAAATGGCCGGAAGAAAATAAACGGGTTCGGCCAGAGGAGGATAATTCTTTCCGAGCCAAAAACGGGCCCGCCCAATTTGAAAAACCTGCCAAGCAAACCGAAGAAATCCCACTTTCTTTCTATGGTAAACATGAGCTTGCTCACGGAATACGGTTTTTCCCCCCAGACTTTTAACAAGGTAACTGAGTTCAATATCTTCCCCATATATGGCCGCCTGATGAAATCCCCCAACAGAACGAAAGGAATCAGTCCGCACAGCCATATTAAAAGACCTCGGAAAATATTTCCCCAATTTCACCCCACGGCTTCCTCGAATTCCGCCTGTTGTCCACTTGGAATTCATGGTAAACCAGAAACAGCGTGACAAGAAAGAATCTTCGACATGAGGCAATTCCCGACCGCCAACTTGGCTGACATCTTGATCGCTAAAGGGTTGAACCAATTGCTCAAGCCAATCTTGGGAAACACTGCAATCAGAGTCTAGAAAAACCAACACCTTCCCCTTCGCTTCCTGGGCTCCTCGATTTCTGGCCGCCCCTGGCCCCTGATTGTTCTGCTTGATGAGGTTTGGTTTCAGTTGTGAATTCTTCCCAAACAAGGCAAGAATCTGTTGGGTTTCGTCAGTGGATCCATCATCCACAACAATAACCTCAAATTGTTCTTTTGGATAACTTTGCTTTTCAAGTTGAGAAAGAAGGGATCCCAAATGAATTCCATTGTTAAAGGTGGGAATGATAACAGAAACAGTCTGAAAAATTGCATAATCCTCTTGCTGTGTTTTTGCTAAGAGCTCTCCCTCAGTGATATTCACAATTTCTCCTTTCTGACTTTAGAAAGAAAATATTCTGATAATAAAACCTTCGTTGCAAGAAAATAAAATTGTCAGTATCATCAGACCTATTCCAATCTGGCAATTAAGCGAGGTGAGTTAAAATGGGCGTGGCGCCTGATTTTTCCGTTATCATTCCCTCTTATCAGGCGAGGGCAACCATTCAATCCTGCCTCCAATCACTTCAAAATCAAGTTGATGCGCCGCCTTTTGAAGTGATCATTGTCGATAGTTCCCAAGATGGAACAGCGGATTTCATCCGTATCAATTTTCCCTCCGTCAAACTCTTAACGTTAAAGGAAAGGGCGTATCCGGGTGAAGCTCGAAATAAGGGAATGACATTGGTCCAAGGAAAAATCACCGCCTTCCTCAATTCCAACTGTGATGTTCCACCAGACTGGTTGAAAACAATGTCGAATATATTTAACAATCCTCAAATCGAAGGATTAAGTGGGACCAAAATCTTACCCTCTAAAACCACACTGGCAGGGCAAATCCAATTCTGGCTTGAGTTTTATGACTTCCTCTCGTTCCATCCTCCCCATTTGGTCAATTTTGCTCCCACGGCCAACTGTGCTTTCCGCACCGCCTCCCTTAAAGATATCACCTTTCCGGAGGATCTTAGAACAGTGGAAGATCGGGTATTTGGTGAAGAATGGATTAAAAGAGGGCATCAGATTTGTTTTCGCCCCGACGTGAAGGTCATCTACCACGCCAAGAAAACGTGGTCTGAAGCCCTGTTTCATTTAAAACAATTGGGGAGCTGGTCGGCCAAAGCTCGAATTCGGTATGGTCTTCCCGGAAAAAAATTGGCCACTTGGTGGATCTTCATCCCTTTCTTGCTCCCTTACCGATTGGCTCGAATCTTTGACGTTTTCCTCCGCCATCAGCCTCGCCAACTCCCCCGCCTTTTTCTCTATTCTCCTTTCATCATAGGGGGATTGAGTTATTGGACCTGGGGATACTTTACTTCTACTGTTATTGAAAAATTCTTTTCCAACCACAAAAAAAAATCCTGAGTGGATTTCTCCACTCAGGATTTTATTAAGTCTATCTAACTAAATATTAACAACCTCCGTAGGCATCGCAACACAAGTCAACACAAGATTGCATAGCACAGGCAATATTGTCGGCACCGTCACAAGCACTTGCACAGGTTTGAAGGTCATCACCAGTATCACCATGTCCACCTCTAATACAGGCATCAGCTTTTGCCAAGCTGCTGTTGCCTCGTCCAGAAGCAGATTTATTCTCATTATTTCGAACCCCGTAATTGGGACCTGATCCCGTGTGTGTGGCATAAGCAGGGGTTACAAATGTATCCATAGCCCCACCCAACATAGCCAAAACACCCTGTTGGCTATCACGGAACTCCTTAACAGTCGACAGATACATGAAGTTGCAAGTGGAACCATCTTGACCTACATTACAACTCGCGTTGCCACAGTCATATCCATTATCACAGGACATGTCATGATTAACACACGAGGTGTGACAACCGGCCTGGCTCACTCCAACGTAACATATGCCCATTAATGCTGCAAGACACACTGTTGCCATGAACTTTTTCATTCGCTATCTCCTTATTTTTCACTATGATTTATTTTCTCACCATCAACTTTCTTAAGGCCCAAAGGCCCCAAAAAAAAGATGAACTCCAAAAAGATATCCCAAAAGTTTCTTAAGTTCAAGTGATATTTTGATTACTTTTTTTCTGCAAGTGCAAGGCAATCCCAAGGGCCAAAGACCAAAAAACACATCTATATATCTTTGCATTTCGGGTTAATCAGGTCTTTGATGAGGTCGGTTTTACTGCCAAAAAACAGATCCAAAAAATACCCCAATTCCATGCGGAAAGCACGCCAGAAACCACACCTTAAAAAACCATTAATGTTTCCCTTGCAGCCTGATTCCAATTGAATTTTATGGCTTGCTGATGTCCTCTCTGTATCAACGATGCCCGATGTGGACCATCCGTATGGAGCCTCCAAACCGCCTGGGCAAATGCCTCTGCCGCCAAAGGAGGCAGAAGGATCCCTCCCTCCTCCACCACTTCAGGACAAGCTCCTGTATTGGCACAAATGACAGGCAGGTGACAGGCCATCGCTTCCACCAAGGGAAGACCAAAACCCTCCATAAGGGATGGAAAAAGGAACGCTTCGGCCGCTGAGTAAAATTGGGCCAGGTCTTGCTGTGGAACAAATCCCGGCACCCCAATATCATCAGGATTGATCCCCAATTCCTTTGCGCTTTCCTTGGGATTCTTCATTCCCCACCCGGATCTCCCCACTATAATAAGACGTCCCTTCCAATCGTATTTGTTTTGCAGGATCTTTAGACATCGAAGCGCTGTTATGAGATTTTTTCTCGGTTCCAAGGTTCCCACCGTGAGCAGAAATGGAGCCTTAATTCCATACCGATTAAAAAGATATTCCTGAGCACTTTTCACCGGGAGGGGGGTGAGATCCGGCGAGATCCCTTCCTTTATAACCTTCACCTTATTGGGATCGACTCCCAACCGACGGATCAACGACTGGCCCGTTGTCTCGGAGACAGCAATAATCCGGTGAGCCCTTCGAACAGATAACGGAATAAGGGCTCGAAAAATCCACCGGGCAGAAAAAGGAAGCGTCTCGGGGCACTCCAGGAAAAACAAATCATGAAGGGTCAATACGGTTTTTATCTTGCCACCCAACCTCAGAGGCAATGTTTGACAGGGACCCCACAACACATCCAATCGATCTGAACAGGCCAAGCGAGGAAGAACAAACTGGGTCCACATATGCAAACTGGGCGCCCACGATATCCGTTTGTGCCACCTAGGTCGGCTCGCTGGAAACTCAAAATCCTTATTGGCATAGAGATAAAATTCATGGGACGGTTCCAACTTTTGCATAGAATCGAGAAGACCGCTCAGATAACGATGAATTCCACATCCCCGTTGATTTCCAACAAGGGGTGTGGCATCAATTCCGATTCTCATCTGTAAATTACTCCAACTGTTATATCAATCGTGGTCTTGAATTTTTCAGCGTTCGGTAGTCCCACCAGAATAAAATCCCCAAAAGAATCACATAAATAAACAATTCTTTAAGAAACGAAAAACCAAGAATAGATAGAAACCAAAAAAACCCAAGACAAAGGAGAGGCTTCAAGGTGTAAAACCAATTTCTCACTCTCTCTTCTTTAAGAAGCGGTCCAATCAATAGCCGATCGCTGAGGACATACAACACAACACTCCCCAACAGAACCACACACGCCACCCCCCGCAAAGAACCGCTTGTCCTTATCACACTTTGGATGGCGATTCCCATTGTGATCATCGCACCGGCTAGCAAAATAAAGAAGGTGTGTTGGCGGCCCACCAGCTTATAGTACGTAAAGTGAAGAACTTGAATGACGATCAGTAAGCCAACACTCCCCACCAAAATCCGTATGAGGGGCAGGCTCATCGTGTAGCGAGGCAACAGGAAATGAATCAAAGGGGTCAGTAGATAATAAAGACAAAAAAACAAACCCAAAAAGAGCCCGGTACCCCTCCGGGATAATTCCAGAACGCGCTTCTGTTCTTCTTCTGATGCCGATCGCAAATGGGGAAACATGACATGAGATATGGGCTGAATCATAATTAAAACCGGAACCAGGGTTCCACAGGCAAAACTGTAAACAGAAAATTTCTCAACCGGTACAGATACGCTGAGAAGAAACTGATCCAACGCAATAACAAAAGGAAGGGCCAGCCCCACCAATAAGATAGTGATGCCTTGCTTGGTTAAATTGGTCCACGTCGCATGAGGATCTTTTTTGATATCCATATCCACTCGCTGCGAAGACCTGGACCATGAAACCATAATGAGAAATTGAACCGAAAACGCGCCGATCATAATGATGGCGATGACCTTTGCCTGGGTCAAAAACGCGCTCGGAATGATAAAAAGGCACCCAATAAACAACGATCTTCCCACTATTTGCGCCCAACTTAAGGTTCTAAATCGCTTTGAGCTCTCAAAAATAACTCTAAAAAACTGGGTGCTATTAAATACAACAGCAAGGATAAGAAGAAACATCACCACCCAATAAAAAGGAGAACCTGAAAAAATGGCGCCAAAAAGAATCCCCAGGGGAAGGAGAACCAATGTTTGCTGAATCAACAGTTTCCTGAAAAACATCCATTTTTCAGAGCCAATTTTTCCTTCCGACTGTCCAGCCCAACGAAGAAGAAGACCGTCCAAAAATCCCAAATGCAACAAACTAAGATAGCTCCCATAAAGAGTAAAAATTTTCCAAAGCCCAAATTCTCGTAACGATAATATCGTGGGAATCCAAAAGGCCTGAATAACGGCGAGAACGGCTAAGAACCCGGAACTCGATGAGATGAAAAACGAATCTTTTAAGAAATTTAAAAAGGGAGGAGGGCTTTTAGATGGGGAGTCTTGGTTCACAAGGGACCTCAATGGGGAGAGAATTGAGGTCGTTTTTCTTCTTGCGAATGACTTTCAGAAGGTGGTCCCAGAATCCCTTTGATCGGAAAGGATTTTTCTTTTTGATGAAGAAACCTGGCTATCATCTCACCAATCAGACCCATTAAAATGACCTGAATTCCAATTAATATCAGCAGGTTTCCCAACGCCAAGAGAGGACGTTGACCAATGGATTGTCCCTGGAACCACAACACGGAAAGATAGGTATCAATGAGAAGGCCCGCTCCCGCCATAGAAAAACCCAAGGTGCCAAAGAGATGCAAAGGATGGATTAAAAATCGGGTAATAAAGATGACCGTCACAAAATCAAGAAAACCTGATAGAAGCCGCGAGGGACCATACTTACTGGATCCGTGAAGGCGGGGACGGTGTGCCACGGGAATCTCGGTAATCCTAAATCCATGCTGGTGGACCAATAGCGTCAGATACCGGTATAGTCCCCCATAAAATGCAACACTCTCCAGCGCTTCTCTTCGGTACAATTTGAATCCGCAGTTAAAATCCTTTAATGAGATTCCGCTTAAAATACGGGTCACCAAATTAAATACTTTCGAGGAAAACCTTTTTAAAAAAGGATCCAAGCGCTTTTGCCTCCATCCGTTCACCATGTCAAATCCCTCTTCGCATTTGCTCAGAAATCGAGGAATCTCACTGGGCACATCTTGCCCATCTCCATCCATTGTCAATATTATTCGTCCTCGCGCAATGGATAGGCCGGAGGAAATGGCGATGGCTTTTCCACTGCGGCTGCGCAGGGTGACAACGCGAATAGAATGAGAAAATTGATGATACAACTCCTCCAAGATCGCCCCCGTTCCGTCGTGGCTCCCATCATTGGAGAATATAACTTCATAGGATAAGGAAAGCGGATCCAGGACATTTTTAATTTCATAAAAGAGAGGTTTTACACAAGCTTTTTCGTTGTGAACAGGAATGATCACGGAAAGCTGAACTGATTTATTTTGGTGAGAATTATCCATAAATATATCTTCTAAAATCGGAGAAATTATACATTAGATGTGGCCGAGAGAACATGTTTGTCTTTTGACCTTGCTGTTATGCAGACAGAGGAATTATAATCATCCAATGGGAACCATTCGCTTAAACCAATCCATAAAGAGGCTTCTGCAAAAGCTCCTGAACACCTGGGCCTGGCTCCGTGGACTTATGCTGTGGAGCAAACCCGATACCACCTGCCCCATGCTCTGGGACGATGTCTTTATATCGGAGGACGGGAATGTGTATGCCTGTTGTCATTCACAACCCGCCATCCTTGGAAATATTTATGAAAATCACTTAAGAGATATCGTAAATGGGGAATCGGCCCAAAGGATGCGGCGTTTTTCTTTGGAAGGCAAACTTTTGTGTTATCCAAGTTGCAGCCTGCTGGACAAAAAGAAAATAGTTAAAAATCCCAATAGAGATATCACAACAGACTATGACACATTAAAAAGCTTAAAGATTCTCTTCGGTGAAAAGTGCAACATTAGTTGCATCATGTGTCCGCAGGACCACAAACGGGAGCTGTCCATTGACCACGAACGGATGGCACAGAATTTGGACCTCACTCCATTTGAGAGCATCGAAATTCAAGGTGGGGAACCCATGTTTATTCGCTCGGCCAACCGATTCTATGACTACGCCGCATCACACAAAAAAAAGGTGTCCTTCCTCACGAATGGTCTTTTGATGAACACCAATTGGGCGGAGAAAATTGCGAAGCATTCCGGTTGGATTTATGTCTCACTCAATGCGGCCACCAAAAAAACTCATGAGATTGTAAATCGTGGATCAGAATGGGAAAAAGTCATGAAAAATATTCAGATGCTGCGAACAGCACGAAATGAACACAACACCAATTTAAAAATCAAGGGCCACATGACCATTGTGAAAGAAAATATAGATGAGATTCCGGAATTTATCCAGCAACATAAGGCATTTGGATTTGATGAAATTGATTTTGGATTCAATTTTGATATCCCCCTCTACTTGAAAACACACCCCAACACAAAACGGACATTAAAGAAGCAGGTCCAAGAAGCCATTCAATCATTTGACGGAAACAACACCGTCATTCAAGACTTGCGTCTTAAAATGCTAGGACTGCGGTGAAACCAATCTTTGTTTCCCTGAGGTTCCACCCCTTTTCAGCCTGGTTGGGACTTTTCCTCGTCTTGATCCCTCTCCACCTTGGTGTGATGGTCACCCTGGACTCCGCTATAATCCAGAATCCCCTAATGTGGATCTGTTTTCCTCTCTTGATATATCAAGATATTTTCATCTGTGCTCTTCTTTCATGGGGAACATGGGCCATTCAACCGCTAATGAGCACATCTTTTCTTCAGAAGGTATTTTTTGGATGCATTTGGTTGATCGGTATTACACTGACGCTGTTTGCCGCAACGAACCTGGAAGTGTTTCGTTTTTTCCACACCCCTCTTACTCTTCGCATGATTGAGATGTCGGAAGGGCTTTCCGCCGTAAAAAATTCAATTTATGCGATGGCTACACCTGCCACCCTTCTGGGCCTGATAGGTACCCCTATCGCTTTTGTTGTCCTAACCCTTATTTTTAACAGGTGGGGAGGAAGATGGGTGGTTTGGGGTTCCCAACAATTCCACAGTCGCAGAGGAGGGATATTGACCGGGATCTACCTCCTTGTTGGCGCCATGAGTTCTTCCTTCCTCCCCTTTGATGCTCGTATCGTGTCCAATCCACATCTGCATTTTTTTAACTCTCTTTGGATAGAGGGATCCAAAACAGCCACTGGAAAAATCTATCCAGCAGACCTTCAAGATTTTTTCCCAAAGAGAAACCAGAAATCCGCTTTTTCTCCCAAAAAAAAGGGAATCGAGACATCTCCGAACATCATCATGTTTGTTATGGAATCGGTTGGAGCTCAATATACAAGTGTGGCTGATACGCGTTATGAAACGACACCCGAACTCAAAAGAATGGCCAAAAACGGTGTCAACTTTACCCGATTCTTTGCCCACCGAGGGTGGACCTTTGACGCCATGCTCTCCATTCTTTTCTCCCTGCTTCCGCCCCATGGACAAGATGACTTCATCAAAAAGGCCACCCATCTCAATGTCCCAGGCTTATCAGATATTTTGGCTCAAAACGGTTATCAAACCGCCTTTGTTTCATTTCCCGATGTACTTTCTTTGTACAACAGTGATGAATTCCTACAACACCACGGCTTCAACGACATATTATCGTTGGACTCAGAAGGAGATGAACCCCCGCTAACATCATGGCAAGACGTGCGTCCCAGAGATCACCTGCTTCTTCCCCCAACCCTGGCCTGGATTGATGCCCATCGCGCTTCTCCTTTTTTCATTATGTTGTGGACCACCGATGCCCACAACCCATACCCAACAGACTCAAAAAAAGATTTTGGGGTTAACAATATATTTTTCAATCAATACTTAAATGTCATTCGGTCGAACGACCAAATCATCGAGCAATTGAACAAGGAGATTCGGGAACGCGGACTCTCGGAGTCCACCTTATTAATCGTATTGGGGGATCATGGGGAATCATTTGAGCAACATGGAACAAAAGGGCATTTTCAAACTGTTTATCAAGAAGAAGTATGGATTCCATTGGTGATGACCCATTCAGGTCTTTTCCCCAAATCCATGCAGATTGACCGTGTCGGTTCTCAAATTGATTTGGCCCCGACCATCCTTGATCTTATTGGATTGACTCCTCCTCGAAGATGGCAGGGAAGAAGTCTGTTGGCAAAAAAGCGGCCGAATCGCGCCTACTTATATACCCGGAGTGCGAGAGATGAGGATATTTTTGGGCTGGTTGAAGGAGACTTCAAATACATCACCAATCAAAAAAAGAATCAACAAGAGCTCTATGATTTAATACGTGATCCCCTTGAACGCACAAACCTACTTGGGCCAGAAAACGCTTCCTCAATTCACACGGCCTTCATACAAAGAGCCCACAGGCGTCTTATGAGTTGGGCCGGTTTCCACAACAACTATCTCCAGCGATTAATCCCTAACGACCCCCGACCAAAACAGAAAAGGTAAATATCAACCGGTAATCTTCTGTTCCTTCGGCTCCCTGCTGCTCATCTTCTTCATTTAGGTTTGTTTCCGTAGGAAGCTTAATACCAACGGAGGCGGAAAAATTGTGTTTGTAAATTCTCACACCAGGCTGCAGATAAATCATGTCACCACCCGTGGCTCTCTCATCAATACCATTGGTTCGATCGCGGCCCAAATCGAGATAATTAGCCTCGAGGACCCCATCCAACCGAAACTTATTTGATCCATTCACATAGAGTCTGTTCACATAAGCGACGTTGAACCGCGTTTCTGCACCGAATTTTGTCTTGTTGTCGTCAGCATAGGTAAATTCCTCAAACCAAATATAAGAGGTGTCAAAATTAAAAGTATGACGTCCCATTAATTTGGTAGCCGACAATCCAACCATATAGGATTGTTTGCCAAAACCAAGCGATTTTCCTGGATCAATGGCGCCACTTTCGTCTCTTTCGTTGGCGTTTCCGGTTGGTAGGGTTAGCCCCAAGATCGAGGTAAAATGCCAATCTTCCAAGTCGTCCAAACTCTCGTTCTCAGGGATGAGACGGAAACCATTGTCGTATTTGAATCCCAAAACCCCCATGACCGATATATCGGCAAATCCCGCGGTGTTATAGGAGTTGTCTTCGGCCACTTTGTTGTAATAAGGAAGAAACACATATCCTGTTAAGTAAGGCTTAAATCCGTATCCCACTCCGTACATCCAGAAACTGTTGAAGTCGGATTCATCATCCCGTGCCGCGGTTTTTTTCTCAAACTGTGCGTAATCCAATTTGAGATAAACCAAACTGTTTCCTTTGGGCAAGGTGGCGGATACGGTGGTTTCCACTGGTGCACCCGGCCCTTCCAATCCCACCGCCCCCAACGAGGCCACTCCATGATGCGCCAAAAGAGGTGAGGTCAAAAGTCCCACCATGGCACAAAAAACAATATTGATACCAACTTTCATAATGAATCCCTCCGTTCTTAATAAATGGTTTGTTTCTTGTATCTCCTAATTTAAGAATCAAGACACAAGAAAAATTTTATTTAATTTCAAATACCAATGTCGCGGAACGGATTATCTTGTCCGCTTTCTTTTTGTCTCCTGGTTCGGTGGTACTGGTTTCGATGAGTTGAAGGCCTCCGTGTTTCAAGCGAATGTTCACATGGCCGTTCTTATCCGTGGCCCCGCGTGTTTTTCCGTCATAGGCAACCGGAACGTTCGCGACAGGAATCCCTTTAAAGGTAACCAGAAGTCTGACCTTTTTTCCTTTTTTAAGAACCAACGGATTATTTGTGGGGGTGATCTCCAAATCCATTGATAGGGGTTTTGCCAATCGGGCATCCCAGGCATCCATTCGTTTGACGCCTTCATAGGATAACCAGCTCTCAAGGGGACTGATGGCTTCATCTTTGGGAAGAGCCTTTAGGCCAAACGGGGTTTTTGACCAATAACCTGATGAGGTCAGAATCACCGCAGCCTGACATGGGTTGTCCATTTCAAAGGGATATTGGGCTTTTTTCTCAAAAGGGATTTGTTCGCCTGTTCGCTTAAAACAATCGGCTCGAACAATTTGATCAGGAGAATAGACGATTTGTTTTTCTCCTGCGTGCGTATTGGGGTTGTGTCCGTAACGGAGGACCAAGGTCTCCTCCTGCTTTTCAAGCCACAATGAATGACCCAAGAGAAGGCTGGGAATGAAGATAAAACCAATAATACTGCCCAAAAAAATCGACTGCCGCATTTCTTTAATACGCTTTTTTTAATTCCTCAATATTTTTTTTCATGACCGATAAAAAGTCACCCTCATCCGGGACGTTTCCACATGGATCGAAAACAAGACTCTTCACCCCCATCTCTTTTAACTTTCCGATGGATTTGGGAAGGGGGTTTCCCTCCCAGATCATCCACTTGGCTGGGAATGCCTTAAGCCCCATCTTCAATTCTTTCCACAAGGTATCGCTTGGAAATTCTCCCGGTTCCCACATCACACTTTCCATGGTCAACCCGTATCTTCTGGAAAAATATTGGTACACCGGATGGGAAGAAACAAAAGGTTGTTTGGGATTTTTGGAAACAACCTTTTTTACTGCTTCATCAAGGAACATGAGATCGGCTTTGAGATCAGCAAAGTTTTTTTCAAATTCCGCTTTGGACGCTGGCCTTTTTCGAATGAGCGTCTTGAGGATGTCTTCGGCTTGTTGAATTGCCAAGGAGAAATCTAGCCAGGTGGTAAATGCGGTACCGGAATGGGAGTGTTCCCCTCCTGTTCCATGGCTGTGGGTCACTCCCCCAGGCGTGGCTATGAGCTGATCTTTAAATATACGGGAGGTTTTTACCAAGCGGGAAGGAGGCAAGGACACCTTGCTAATCCACTTCGCATAAGACGCTCCGTTCAATAGGATAAGGTCTGCCTTTTGATACGCCAAGATGACGCTTTGTTTGGGAATCCAAAAAGCAGGATCAACGTCACGTGGAGCCGGGAACACAACACGCGCTTGGTCTTTTGCAATCCGCTCCGCAAAATAACGGAGCGGGTAATTGACGACAAAAATATTTAATTTATCGGATGGGGGAGCAGCCAATATCAAACAACGCCCCCCATAAACCAAAAACAGCCCTACAAAAGTAATAATCGCTATTTTCCTCAAATAACCTCGGTTCATAATTACTGCCTTCCCTCCTCAATCACTTTCTTCCTACCAAAAAACCTATATCCTAGTGAAGGACCTTGAGAATCTATAAGATGCCCCCTTATCGAATAAACAACATTCTTACCAAACTGTTGGCGTTCATTTCGACAATAACCACCAAGATGGTGCAAATGATACCACTCATAAGCGCTGTTATCAGAATTTCGGCGATCAGCAGTCGAGCCACCATCAGGCGGCTGCAGCCCAAACGGAAGATGGTGTTGATTTCGCGTTGGCGCAAACGAAGGGATAAGGAAAAAACCAGGATAATGGCGAGAACCGTGGCAAAACCCACAAAACCAATGACGGCATCAAGGACATTTTTTATACGGAAAATATTTTTCAGCAATTCTTCCACAACATGTTTGGGATGAAAAATCTGGTAAGGGGAATCCTTTTCGAGGTAGCGCCCCTGAAGAAGCGTTCCGGATTTCGCATCATACGGCACCACCATGACAGCGGTAATGGGGTAAAGTGATGGGTTTCCATGAAAATGAAAAGAATCCATGTTTTCTTTTGTGATCTCGGTGTATTGCACAAGTTTGGCGTTGGCAGTGACATTCCCCTCCGCTCGATTGAGAATAACGGACCCGTCCTGGGTTTTGGTGAGATCTTGATGTCCGTGAGCCAATCCTTGAATGACCCACGCTGTTTTTATATCGACAAAAACAGCCATGTCATCAGAGGAATGGGACTTCTCCAGAATCCCAGCAACCCTCATCTTGAGAGGATAAACACCCGCCAAATCAAACAAATTCTCGGGCGTGGAAATGAGGCTGTCGCCAGGTGCCACGTTCAACTGCTGTGCCACCTTTGCTCCCACCACGCATTCGCCCAAACTGGTTAAGGGTTGCCCTCTATCAACTTTGAGACCCCGAAAATCAAAATAATCCAATGTGGTTCCCACAATAGGATGTTGGCGAACCTTAAAACGTACATACATCGGGATAGGAAGAGCCAAATCGTTGTCAACGATATCTTCTGAGGCTTTCATGGAAATGGGCTCTGGGGTTTCGTCTCCAAAATAAAGGGTATTCATCACCAGATCCAATGCACTTCCTTTGGCGCCCAAGATGAGCGGTGTTGATACCGCCCGCGAGAGAAGCTGGTCTTCGCTTTCGGACAAAAGACGATCCAGTGCCATGGGCAACGCGAGAATAATGGTCAAACAGGTTACCAGAATGATGGTTTTCATCTTGTTGAAGCGGATGTATTTCCAAGCCAGAACAAAACTATCCATTAAGATGGACCCCGTTGCCGGAAAGATTTGAAATCAACAACCCGATCAAAACGCGACAAGAGTTCATGGTCATGTGTCACCGCCAAAAGAGTGGCATCATGCTCTTCAACGCTTTTGAAAAGAAGGTCGAGAATTTGGATTTTGTTTTCCGGATCCAAATTTCCCGTGGCTTCATCGGCCAAAATCAATTTGGGATGAGGGAGGAGTGCCCGACATATCGCGGTTCGTTGTTTTTCCCCTTGGGAAAGATGGCCCGGGAAATTCTCCAGTTGATCACCGATACCCATTCTGTTGGCCATTGACAAAGCCTGATCAACAACACTTTTATTCAGTATCAGGGCAGGGGTGATACGAAAGGGATGAAGGATGTTATCAAGAACATTCAGATAATCAATGAGCTCAAAGTCTTGGAACACAAAACCAATATTTTGAATACGAAAAGCCCTCCGCTGGTCATCGTTTAAGGTGTCAACATAATGGGAATCAACTTGGATCGTTCCTTCATCCGGGGAGAGGATTCCGGCCATGAGGTTTAAAAGGGTGGTTTTTCCAGAACCGCTCGGGCCAATGACGGCCACTTTTTTGGATTTTTCGATTTGAAATTCTGGAATGTTCAACCGAAAGTTTGAATGGGGGTATTGAAATTTAAGAGACCGGATTTGAATCATAAGAAAAATCTATTAAAGGTTCTTTGACATAGGTGGAGTTGGTGTTTTTTTGAGGGGAACGATATCAGTTGAGTCTGGATCAATTCGTGTTTCCTCCAAAAGCGTGAGACCTGTCATCTTCCATTTTCCCTCTATTGACATGATATCGATCAAAGCCTCATACAAATTCTTTCTCTTATGGACATGGCCCCAATGCCCCACGTCTCCCATGGCTGTCCATTTTGACCGAATGGTAAATACTTGTTCTTTTTTCCTTCTTTCCATTACATCGGCTGCCAAGATGGTCACCGACTTCACTTTTGCATGACTTCCACCTGCAATTTTCTCTGTAAATGATTTCCGATTTTGAAGGTAAATGGTGGTTAAGAGATCACCACTGACGCTCATGGATAGTTTATCGTATACATCTTCCTCTTTTCGAAAGTCAAATGATCGGTATACATTCTTAAGAAGAGACTGGAGGATCCGCTCTGACTCCACAGACCGTAAAAAAGGTGTTTTAATAGGATTTGCAAAAAGGAATCCCAATATTACGGCTATGAGAATAATACCTCCGACCGCCAACCAGTGACCCCTCGTTGGGTGTCTTTTCTTTTGGTGAGATCGAATTTTTATTCCCAATGGAACGAGAAACGCTAGAGAAAACAAGATTACCGCAGGCCAAAACCATGCGGGCCAGGATTTCCGCAATTCCACCTCAGTGATCTCTTCTGGAACCACCTGATTATAATGATCTCGCCAGTGAATGACATTGTCCTCTGGCGTCAACGAATAGGAGAAGTATCCAACTGAATCTTGCAGTGTGGCTTGAACTGTTTTTATCTCCTCATTAAAGAGATCCCACTCCACTGCTACCTCATTCGGAATCCCATCGGTGACATAGGCCAACACCACCCCAATCATGGCATCGTTCTGGTCCAGGCGTTCCGGCCCTTCCACGATTGAAATATCAGTGGGCGTGACATGAATGAAATCAATCCAATCTAAGATGGGGTTCTTCTCTTTCCCATCCACACGAAGCTTGTTTTTCTTTAATAAGAAATCGGAAAGGCGGCCTTTTATCTGGTCCCAATCGTCGACTTCAATATATTTCTTTCCTTGAAGACCAAAATCCACCCAATCGGATATGGCACGGGTGCGCACGAGGATTTCATGCCGAACTTCATTTTGTTCCACATACAAAAAGGTTCGGAAAGGGGCCTCAGGCTCATGACGAACAGGACGAGATTCACAAATCGAATTTTTGGGATTTTCCCAATCCAACTTCAGTTTTCCACTGGATGACACATACCCGAAAGGTAAGATGGTTTTTGACTGGTGAGACACCCTAAAGCCCACTGGAACTTTCGCATTTCGTCCCCGAGCAAACCGGGCTATGACGCTCAGTTCTTTTGGCTTTTCTTTAAACGGAAAAATCATTTCGCTATAAAATATCTTTTTGGTCGGATGATCCCGAAGTTCAATTTTCGTGAAAGTAGGAGAAAGGCGATCAACCCGGTCGGTCAGAAATCCAACTGAATCAGACAATATGGGCGTGAGATCCTCTGTGGTCACTTTCGGACTCAAGCCCTCCACATCAAATTGTAACTGAACGCGAACACGATCGTTCTCAATATCGGTGGTAACAATGGCAGGAGAATTAATAACGGTGGTTCGAAATTGGTCCGCTGTCTTTCCCATTTGGAAGATTCCCAAAATAAAAAAAACAGACAAAATGGCAGACTGAAAATATTTTTGATTCATAAGCTATTCTACTAAAGGCAATCCATGTTAATTCTATTCAATCCCCACAAATTAAATAAAATGATGAGGACATGATTCCAATGAAGAAACCGGGTTTTTTTTGGACCCTTCTCGCATTCAGCGTCACCCCGACAATACAAATTCAAGAAGAGGCTTTGTTTTGAAGGCCTTTCATTTTCTTTTATGGCCATTGTTGCTCTATATCGGGGTTGCGTATTTTTCACTGTCCAAACCCCTCACCTTAGATGAAGCCAACCCGATTGCCATCAATGCAGATGCCATCATCCATGACGGATGGAAGGCACTTAGCCAACCAGATCCGTCCAATCCAAATCAAAACCGCTACGAGATCTCTCACCCCATCCTTTATGATTATGTCCTCGCACTTCATTTTCGTTTATTTGGCGGAGACACCGTCGCAGCCCGACTTATTGGTGTGTCTTTCTTCTTTATAACACTGTTGCTTATCTTTGTCCTTTCTCAACAGTTGTTTCCTGGGAGAACCGGTCAGCTCATTGGCGTTTTCGCCACCTTGCTTTACGCCATGAATCCTTTTATTGTTCAACATTCTCTTCTCCTAACGTCTGATACATCTTTGTTACCTGTAACCCTCCTGATTTTTGTCTGTGTGTTTTTGCATTTTGGATCGCGGCCATCCTGGAAATCCACTGTTTCCCTGTCACTCTCGTTTGCTTTTTGCCTGTGGGCCAAAGAAGTAACTCCTTTTTTCCTATTGATTGGAATGTTCTTGTATGTGTGGCATTCACAAAACTTTAAATCAGCGCTCATCGTAACAAGTAAGGTAGGATTATTTGGAGTCCTTTTATTTGGTCTGACCTGGATCCTTTATTGTAACGCCACCGGTTTACCGCCTCTCATCTTCGTGAAATTCTCCCTTTTGGATAAAGCTCTCTCACCTGAATTTAATCAGGAACATCGTTCCCTCAATGCCATGATATACAAGTTTAGCTTTGTGATTCGGTGGCTGACGCCGGCCTTTTTCTGTTTGCTCATCATGGCACTTTTAAGGCGGGTCACTCTCCTCTGGAGATTTCCCAAAAAAGGAGCCCCCACGGATTTTTTGTGGATTTTTCTCATCCTATTTGGAGCCATTACCAATTTCCATATGTACGCCAATCCCCGGTATCAATTTCCCATCTATGGAATGGGGGTTATTCTCATAGGAGAATTTCTTTTTCATTCGCATTCAAAATCTAACCGTCAAAATTGGTTCATGATTCTACCTCTTGGGATTATTGTGGGAATTCTTCTTGCCCTTATCCCCTATGAGCCGCTCCATGAGCTGATATTGCTTCGGCAAACCTCTCAATTTACAGGACAATTCGAGCCTCATCTTGCATATATTCTGATGCGCATTGGTTTGGATGTTTTTATATTTTCACTTCTGCCGCTTGGGACCTTCTTTATTTTCCAAAAGGTTATGAGAATTTCTTTTTCTCACGCTTCCCGTTGGATTCCAGCCCTTGTTTCCGTTTTCATCGCCACCAGCGTTTCATTGAATATTAAGCAAACCCAGCCCTTCACAACCGCGATATCCTGGAGCATTCAATCATACGGAGAGAGAGGCTTTTGGGACACACTCGAATTCCTAAAGAAGAATATCGGCAATTCGGTCCCTGTCATTCGAAAAGATCTCGCTTATTATCTATTTCGAAAAACGACAAATTCCGATCTTAATGACGGCCCAGATACCAAAAGAGATTGGATTGACAACGGGCTCTTTAGGACAGATTTTCCTTCTCCCCATCAGGAAAAGGTTGTTTCAAGCCTTTTAAACCCAAAGATCAAATATATCGTTCTGGATATTTGGTCGAATCCTTATCAAGTGCGAACGCTTATTTCAGGTCACTTCGATCTTGTTAAGATTTATGGGAATTTTAAAATTTTCCAAAAAAAACCTTCCTATGCTCAATAAATCAAATTTGACACTTTCTCTTTGGGGAACTCTTGTTTTTGGTGTGGCTTTTGGAATCTATGTTTTCACCAGCTCTCCCACCCTCATCTCCTGTGGAGATTCCGCTGAATTGGCAGGCGTAACTGAAACCCTGGGGGTTGCTCATGCCCCTGGTTATCCTCTTTTCACGCTCATCGGAAAGATTTTTTCAGGAATACCGGTAGGGAAACCGGCCCTTAAAACCCATCTCAGTACCGGTTTTATGGCGGCTTCGGCAGTAACCTTGTTGTTCCTCCTATTATTATTATGGCGAGGGAACCCTTTGGCGGCGGCTCTGGCCGCCTGGGGAACAGCCTTTTCCTATCACTTCTGGCTTTATGCGCTCGTTCCTGAAATCTCAATGCTGAATGTGTTATTTATTTCCTTTTTGGTCCTTTTGTCAGCACTCTGGGCCCAATCAAACCCTGCGACCCCCGCTTGGTCACGCTGGCCACTTCTTATCGCCTATATTTTGGGTTTGAGTTTTTCCCATCATCACACAATCGTCCTTCTGCTTCCAGGATTTGGGATTCTTTGGTTCCATATCATGCGTCAAGGTCACGCCCCTTTTTCTCGACATCACTGGATTTGTATTTCACTTTTTTTCCTCCTCGGGCTAACCCCCTACCTATATATTCCTATTCGGGCCCAAGCCATGCCGTATTTTAATGCGGGAACAGTCACCACCATTGACCGATTCATTGGTCATCTCCTTCGCCGTTCTTATGGAACCATTTCCCTCACTCCCGAATTCTCCGTTTTCAATTGGGATGCCACCTTCTCCATCCTGGGCTTTTATGGATCCTCACTCCTAAAAAGTTTTACCTGGGTTGGAATCCTACTGGCAATGGGCGGACTTGTCTCAATTCGGAAACGGCAACCATGGTTATTTGTCTTTGTCATTCTGGGCTTTCTTCTGATAGGTCCTGCCTTTTTGATCTATGCACGGATGCCCGCCACCACCAATGCCCTCCAAACGGTTCTCGAGCGTTTTATGGTCCCTTCTTTTTTCATTTTTTCGATCGCGATGGGAATGGGCATGATCTCTTTTTTCGAAAAGGGCCAGACTCTCTTGAAAAAGAGACTTCCTAGGCTAACGTCAATGTTTCTTATGGCCCTGCTCGTATCTGTATTTCCCCTCACCCTTTTGGTGAACAATTTTCCCAAACTGAACTTGTCTCAGTTTCGGCTGTGTGAAATTCATGGAAGGGACACATTCAAATCATTTAAAAAGAATTCCATTGTCATCGTCAAAGGAGACAACTCGATCTTTACACTCCGGTACTTGCAGCAGGTGGAAGGGGTACGACCGGATGTCAAAATTATCAGTGCTGAAATTAATAAGGCTTATGAAGAACGATTACGTCACGCTTATCCGAACCTACTCTACCCCGAGCGATATCCAGGCCAACATTTCGCAAGGGATTTAATTCTCCTCAACTATCCCAACACCGATATATATGAGCTGGGAATTCCAGGAGCTCTTTTTTCGGCGTTTGGCTTGGCCGGAAATCCTTTCACGCTACAACCACAGGGATTGGCCTTTAAAATTGGTAAAACATTCGACCGTTCCGCAACAGATGCCGGTTTTTGGAAATCATTTGATTTTCCCATCACACGACGACGCCCATGGTTATCAAATTCATTCGTTCGTGAAGTACGGAATATTTACGCTATTTCCCTCTACAACAACTCCATCCTCTACGGCCAACATGGCTTAACGGATATCGCCATTGATACGCTCCACCTAGCGCTCCGGTACGATCCTGCTTTCGAACACGCCCAAAACCGCCTCTCGCGCTTAGAAGCAGCCCGCTTTTAAGTTGGAATTGGACCAGCGGTTAATTAAAATACAACAACAGAGGTGATCTTGTTAATCCATTATTTCTCGAATACATTTTGGCCCTCATTCAAAAGAGTCGTCATC
>MSYE01000056.1 GCA_002176905.1 bacterium F11
CCTCCGCCCAGGGATCCATAAGCCAGGTATCCCATCTTTTCGGCATGGCAATAGGGGAGAATATGGTTTTCATCTTGGGGTTTAAGAAGAGAGTACTGATTTTGGAGAGTCGCGATTGGTGAGAGGCCCCGAATTTTTTTAAGGAGATCCAAATCGAAATTGCATACGCCTAAGGATTTGATTTTTCCTTCTGCGAAAAATTTGCTGGTTTCCTCTAATGTTTCCTCAAAAGGTGTTTTTGGGTCCGGCCAGTGAATCTGATAAAGATCTATTGTTTCGGTACCCAATCGTTTTAAAGAGGCTTCCAGTTCGGTCCGTATCGATTCCGGTCTCGAGTTCTTTTTGATGGATTTTCCCTCTTTGATCAGCCCAAACTTGGTTGCCAAGAAAACGTTATCCCGTCTTCCTTTTAGGGCTTTGCCAACAATCTCTTCGACTCGCCCCAATCCATAAAAGGGAGCGGTATCAATGACGTTGATACCAGCGTCAAGGGCGGCAAATATGGTATCCAGACACGTTTTTTCATCAATTTTTCCCCACGCATCATCGGCAAACGGCCACGTTCCCAATCCGATCTGTGAGAGGGGACCTTGAAATCCCGAAAGGGTTGTGTATCGCATAAGGGCTATGATAGAAAATGGGGTTTCATCTAGACAGAGATCGAAAGGGAAGAGGCCCCAAATATATTGTCAAAATTTCTTTGGAAAACGATAGGATAAAGAGACCATCATCAATATGAGGAGAGGCAAATGAACGATTTGGATTATATGGCGGAAGCCTTCAAAGAGGCTGAGGCAGCCCAGAAAAGGGGAGAATGCCCTGTTGGTGCGGTATTGGTTCAAGATAATAAAATCATTGCCCGCGCCGGTAACCGTGAAAAAGAATTGTGTGATCCTACCGCACATGCGGAAATTTTGGCCATCAGAGAAGCTGGGAAGATTCTGAATCGTCATATTTTTCCCGATTGTACGGTTTACACAACGTTATGGCCCTGCCCGCTGTGTGATGCCGCCATGCTGCAGGCTCAAGTGCCGTGCGTTGTCTCAGGAGCCCGCAGTTTTAAATGGGTTCCAGAAGTGCGGTTTGCCAAAACCAATCTAACGAGACTTGGCCCCATCATGGAAAAGGAATGTCGTGAGATTTTTATTCAGTGGGCCAAAGAGAATGGACGTGAAGAAATTCTTGCTGAAGACGCTTAGGCAGCACGCCGATTTTGACTTTCTGAGAGAGGGGCGGGTTTGCCCCAATAAAAACCTTGGCCAATCGGAACCCCCATATTTTTTAATACCTCGTAATCGGCAGGATCTTCAATCCCTTCAGCAATGATTTCCGCATTGGTGCTTCGGACGATATTGAGTGTTCGTTCCATCATTCGTTTCTGAGGCTCATTTTTTGATACCCCGTCAATAAATCTTCGATCAATTTTGATGACATCAGGTTCAAGAACCAACAAGGTTTCAAGATTGCTTCGCCCAAATCCAATGTCGTCCATCGCAATCAGAAAGCCCAATTTGCGGAATTCCTTTGCCGCTTCGGCCAGTCGTGTGGGATCTCCCACGATCTGTTGTTCGCTGACTTCAATACAAAATCTTCCAGGTTTAATTCGTTTTGAAAAAACGTCAATAAAACTTTTTGGATTCAAGTGCACCATGGTATAGGGAAAGAGATTGATGTATCCGCGCATATTGGGGGCTGTATCTTATACACCTCTGACGCTGCCGGCGAAAAGTGAACAGTAGAGTGGCGTG
>MSYE01000057.1 GCA_002176905.1 bacterium F11
GGAATCTCCATTGGTATCGATTAATTCAAGCGTTACCACTTCTCCTGCATCTGGCGCTTCAAGATCGACCACTGTTGTCCCAACTTTTACCTCATGAAAAGTGTTGATAAAAAAATCGAACGTTACATTATTGGTTGTAACACCAGCCTCAAAAACATCCGTGTTTAACAAAGAAGAAAAAGAGAGCCGATCAACAGGGCCGTCGGTCCAACCTTTTTGAAAGGGAAAGGCCAAAATGCCTAAGAACAAAATGAGGGGAAGAAAGTTACTTCGCCACGATTTCAACATATCGGTATCCTTGTCCTTGAGAAGGTGGAAGCGCTTGGATTTCAATTCTATCCTCTGGGTATTCCAATGCTTTGATAAAAAATCGCGCAATATTGGTTGCGCGGGCCATTCCGAATTTTAGATCTCGATCATAAAGTGTAATTTCAATTGTTTTCCCAAAACGTCTTCGGATGAAATCTTTGATTTCTGTCAAAAAGCGAACTCCATTTTTTGAAAATTTAAAAGAAGAGGCATTCAGAAAAACAGACTCCGGATGCAGCATCGTGATGGACTTCCCTCCTTTTCTATACCGAAAGGATTTCATATTAAAAGGGCTCCCCGCATATCGCTGGGGATTGCCCGCCTCATCAATTATGGAAAGCATATAGCTGTAATCATATCCCACTTGAATCGGGGTTTTCTTCTTCCCAAATCCATCCCATTCGATTTTCCTTGGTAAGATACTCTTTTTCTTCTTTTCAAAAAAGAGTTTTCCTTGCGAATCTTTAACGCGAAAAATCCAATTCACTTTTTTGTCCACTGTTTTTGATGGTTTTGTGGTTAGGGTAAGAACCGGAGGTTCGTAAATTCGGTCAAGCCAAGGAGAGGCGGTTTTCGTGGAGCGAGATCCCCTGGGAAGCGATAAAGCAGGCTTTGAAAGGGCTGGTGCTTTTAAGTCGGAGACGATATCGGAATTTTGAAAAATGTTGGGGAGATCTTTATAAATGTTGGGGGTCCAATTCAAGGGAGGGATATCGCCATGAACCTTCAATCGATTTTCTCCTTCTATGATCAAATTGGAAAGATCATCGCCATCCATCTTTCGGGCTTCAAGAGAGGCATTCCAAATGCCAATAAAAATAAGGGTGAGCCCCATTATCCATATCCGTTTCATTGTTCCTCCCTTCAACATGGTTCTATTTCCTCAACTCATAGCGAAACGTGGCCACGCCCCATTCGTCTTCTTGGAGTTGATCATCGGGCAAGGACACGAAGATAAACCGTCTTAAGGCTTCCATCGCCAGATGATCCAGTTCGCTGTAACCGGTTGTTTTCTCCAAATACATATTATCTATGACCCGCCCTTTGGGATTGACCCAAAGACGAATCGAGACAGAAGCCTCCAATCCTTTTTCTTCGGCCCAACGCGGATAAGGTGGCAATTCCATCTTCAATATTTTTCGGTATTTTAAGGGACCTTCCATGGAAAACGGTCCCTTTGATTTTCCCCACATATCCTTGTCCAAAGGATTGGTTTTGAGATATTCCATGGTTGCTTTCTTCTTTCGATTGTTGGCTCTGGCCAACTGTTTCACCCGCCCGGGCAAAGAACCGCTTACCACGTTTTGGCTTACCAAAGGCGATCCAATACTGGATTCTTGTTTCTTTAATTCATCCAAATCCATGGTATCCAAGGCAATCTTACCGGAGTTATCCCCGTCGTGTGAGGC
>MSYE01000058.1 GCA_002176905.1 bacterium F11
AAATGGGACAGGAAGCCCAATTGCGCCTATTTGAATTAACACGGGAAATCCGCAACGCCGAACGCATTGAGGAAGTTCAACCTGATAAGTTGGTCTTAAGAGTTTACAATCCCAAACTGGGATATGATTCCAACTCAAGCCTTATTTTCACACCGGTTGCCATTGGGTCAATTACCTATCAATTTAGGCAAGACAGTTCGCAATTGATCTATTTGGAGAAAACCACCTTTTATCCATCGGTGGTCGATCCCATCAGCGGGGTAACCGTATCACGCGAATTTTTTCAAAAAATTAAACTTTTTACCAATCGGATTATTTATCCCACGGCCACCAATTTTATTTTTGAGATTCTCACAACCAATGCAGCGGGCCTGCCAACTTCGGTCAATATTGCCTTTCGAATGAAAACACCAAAACTTGACCGAAGCCGCATATTTCGCGCCACTGCCATCACAAGGAAACAAACCTTTTTATGATGTGTGCTAAAAAACGAACCAACAAAGGCTACATGCTGCCACTCTCGGCCATTGTCATCTTAATAATGGCCCTATTAACGGTGACCATGACGCGAACCATTAAGACCTCCGCTCATGTTTCCAACCATTTTGATAACTTGACCAAAACACTGGAATTGGCCCAAATCGGCCTCAACAAGGCCATTGCGGGGCTCTCTTATGATCCGGATCCCCTTAGAATGAGCCATCCCTATATTAAGATGCCCGAATACAAGGGTGCTTATGAAACAATTGTTGGCACAAGAACCGTGCCGTCTGATCCCATTTACTACATCAAAACCCATGCCACCACAACGGTTAAGGGTAAAACCTATGGGATTAATCTCCATACGTATGCGCGCATATCAAATGTGAACAAATATTTTCTTGCTGTGAGCACGGGAAGTGTCAGCATTTCAGAAGGCGCCAATATAGCCGAAGGAATGATATATGCACCCAAACTACATTTTGTCATGGATGGAATACCCACCAATCCCAGCCAAATTCTGGCAGCTCAGTTTGCCGAGGAATGTATTCCTCCACTTCCTTGGGATGCCAATCAAAAAAATGAGGTCATTATAACCGATTCCCCTTTCAACCAACCGGAAGAATCGTCTCCATTAATTTTCCCCCAAGTTCTTTTTCCCGATTTGGCTCGTTTGAAAGTCTTGGCAGGTCCCCATACAACGACCGGCACCTTTTCGGGGCATATTTATCCACCGGGTTTTGCTGAATTTAATTCTGCCAGTCCTCCAGCAGGTGACAACTATCGTAATCATGACACAAACAACTTTCACCACATCTATTATTTCGACAATGAAATGACCATTGGATCTTCAACCATTCACGGTCAGGTGTTGTTTGTTTCTCCCGAAGACATTCATATTGCTGGTCCCATTAGGGTGGCAACCCATTCAGCAGTCCTCCCGGGTCTTGGACAAGTGAGCTCATCGACGGCTCACCAGGCCATTTTTATTACAAAAAAGAGCGTCATCATTGACGCCGCCCTCAATTTTGGTGCAACACAGTTCATTCAAGGTCTCATTCTGGCGCCAAACGGTACACTTTACCCCACTGATTACGGAGACCAAACCATGCACGAATCTCTTCATCTTGACTTTCATGGCGCTTTGATTGTCAACACATTGAACACCACCCCATCTCTTCCTCATGTCTTTCGGCGAAGTCGAACATATTCGTATATG
>MSYE01000059.1 GCA_002176905.1 bacterium F11
TTGCACTACCGTTCCAATAATCGTTCACCCGAATGCCATCCAAACTCAGACGACCAATGTCCCAGTTGGGAGCCACACTTTTGATGGTGATGTCATTGTATTCTGCTGAGCTGCGGAGGCCATCAATCCGTAAGCCTTGCCCCGGATCCGCCACAATTACATTTCTCAATGTTTTGGTGTCTTCACCATAATTGACGATCCCATAATGATTGGTGATGACCGATTGGGTATAGACGGTGTTTCCTTGAATTAATCCGTTGGCTCCGCTGTTAAAAATCCCACCCCACCCCTCGCCACTGTCGACAAAATTATTTTTAAACGTAATGAGGGAGGATTCTGAAGCATGGATGGCTGCACTCAATTGGTGGCGGTTAAAGGTAATGGGATTTAACGTGGTGACGGTACTGTTTTCCACCGTGACATTTTTTGAATAAGTGGTATAGAATCCAGAAGTTTCCACACCCCTGGTGTGGATGATCAGGTTATCCACTGTCACGCCATCTCCCCCGTACACTTTAACCGCATGATTTCGATATCCGGCTCCGTCTCCTTGTTCGATGAATCCATTTTTAAGGGTGAAGCGGGCGGGGTTCCCACCGTTATTGTAAAACTCGACGTGAACACCATAAACTTCATATGTCCGGAGGTCCACGAGATCCAAAAAGACATCAGTATCAGGTTGGATCTTCCAAGTGAGATCGCCGTCTCTGATATCAGCGGTATTTTCAGGGCCAGGCCAACTGGGCTCCTCCATTCCCGAAATGCTTCCAGGAACACGAATCCGGGCCAGGGTATAGCTCACTCCATTGGGGGTGGTCGGTTGGACGACCGATTTATCATACTCATAGACGGTTCCGGGTTTCCAGGAATTGGGATCCCCGAGGGTTCCTTTGGAGGTGGCTCGCCATTCCAAATTCCCATCGCGCGTGAGACTTCCCAGTGTGGTGTTCCATTGGGGTTCGGTTGAGCCAGAGGTTCCTGTGCGGATCAGATTGATGTTATCCAAGAGAAAAGAGGATCCGTTTTCCATGGTGGAGCGGATCACTTCACCAATCCAATATTCTGTTTGGGAATTCCAGCGGGGAAAGGTGTCTCGTTCTTCTATATAGGTCAACCGTACCCGATAGCGGGCCGATTGCGCCCGGGTCATAAATGAAACTCTATAGTTCCGTTGGGAATAGATCGCCGCGATGACGCCCTCGGTTTCGTGCTCCACTTCAAATTTGATCATGACCCAATGCTTCCAAAATGTGTTTTCCCGAGCGAAATAGGCCATGCCTTTGGTGTTGGGGGGGAGCGATGTCCATTCGGAAACGATTTGTTTATTTTCTCCATCGGATGGAATTCGCAAGTACCACCGTCCCACCACTGGTTGAGAAAAGGTGGATTCCCGGGATGCCCCGGCGGCGCCAGATAAATCCCACCCCATAGGGAGTTCCATCTCAAAACTGGGATTGGAAAGTCCACCGATTTGATCATATGTCACGGTTTTTTGATTTAAATCTAGAGTAATTCCTCTCTCTGTGACCTTGAAACAGGATCCATCCGATTGAACATTTTTGGATAGGACATAGATGGCATTTGGTTGGCTCAAATGGCCACAGTCGTCTATTGAGATGGTCCCCAGCAACAATGAAGGCAATCCAATAAAACCGAAAATGAAAAGAAAGGCGAAGGAGAATAAAGGATTCTTCCTCAT
>MSYE01000060.1 GCA_002176905.1 bacterium F11
ATTTGAAGTTGCAGAGCAGATCAGAGAAACATGGCCAGAAGCCAACCTTGTGGAACGTCCCGTTGCCTTTATGGAATGGGAAGGGGCGATGGAAGCCTATGGAACAAAAATTGGATCTGGTCGTTACCGTTCCAAGTTGGGGATAATGGAGTATGAAACCGATGCCATGCGTCTGAATGTTTTTGACGCTGGTAAGAACCTGGGAACAAGCGAAAGGGGAGAGAAATTGATTGGGATTTACAAATCCGCGATCGATGCAACGGTCAAGGTGCATGCCATGAATTACACCGGAGGGGGCGATTTTAATCTTTCGAACTTTCGCATTGCAAGGAATCCCGATGGGACATACCGGATTTTTTACGCTGGAGATTTTGAGGGATATGATGATTCGTCAAGTGAGGAGACTATTCAAGCCGAGAGGGCCATTATTGTGACGAATCCAATTTCCCTTTTTAGGAAAAATTTGGTGCCGTATAGAGATTTGATAACGGAAATGTTGGATTATTACGATGCGCAATTTGAGAAAGCCAAGGTGGAACTTGAGCAGCGAAGAAGCCTGGCGAAGTCGGGGCGAGGGGGGGATGATACCATCGCCATGGCCAACTCGCTTCTGCAAGAATATTACCTCATCCGCCATCCTGAGATCGTTAGGGAACATCCCCTCAGGGCCGGAATATTCATTTTGTTATGGGCGGTGGTCTTTGAAGGTGGGGGGACGTATTTTTGGTTAAATTCGGGAGCGAATGGATTCTTATGGGCTTCACTGTTCTTGGTGGCCATCCTTATCCTTCATTTTGGTCTGGATTACGGTCATCCCAAATTAAAAGCCCGGCCCCCTCCGTTATGGATCCCATTGATCCGGGTGTTGGTTTTTGTTGCTTACATCGTGTTGCCTTACTTTCAATTCTCCTTCTTCTGGCCCCTCCTCTTACATTTTCTTTTTGATACGGTTGTTCTTGTTGTTACCTTTTCCCGGTTTCGGAGAATACCAGAAAGGTTGGTGGATCAAATAGCGCAGCTCAGACAGTTGGTTGAAGAGGCCAAAACCCCTTGGGAGAGGAACAAATTTCGGAATCTCATAGAGAAAAAAGCAGAAGAATTGAAAGAACAGGCCAAAAAAGAAGCTGACTCCTTAACCCATTCCCTTAGAGACAAGGATGAGAATTTGCGCAGGCCCCTTCGCGAACCCGATGAAGACAAGATTTCTTTTGAAGATTTTATAAGGGAAGCCAACTCCATCTTAGACAGCAAACCAGAGAAGAAACGGTTAATGGTCGGGATATCCGGAACCGAAGGATCGGGGAAGAGGATCCATGCCGAATGGGCTGCACGCGAATTTCGGAAAAAGTTTCCTGGTAAACGTGTTCGTATAATCCCGGGAAACAGTTTCTTTAAGGAAGATCAAAGAAGGGTAGAAGACGATTTGACCAATCCTTATTGGCGATATGATATGCCCCGGTTTAATGCAACAATTGGGGATTTGGGGCAAAATGGACCTGAAATTAATCCCATCCCAATCTATGATTCGAAACATCACGCCAGAATCAGATTTCGGTCTCAAGAGGAGGGGTCGATCGAAATTTTGGATGGACCAGAAAAGATTAACCTTGGTTTCTCGTCAACCGAACTGACAATTCGAGAGAACGACAATTCCGCCCTAAAAAATGTAGAAGCCAATACCTGTATCTTATACCCAC
>MSYE01000061.1 GCA_002176905.1 bacterium F11
TTCTCAATGTTTATTGTCATATCCCACCAGCTCAACAATTGGGTCATATGCCTATTGGCGAGCCATCCTTAAGTTTATCACTATATGGATGTCACTGGTAGCAATAAAAACGTGAATTCGCGGTTTCTTAGATGGCTTGACCGCCTTCCAAGCCGCATCGATATCTCCCTTCACACAGCGAGCCAATCCACAAATTTGAGGCCCTTTCACATATTTGGCCATGCTGTTAACAGCTTCAAAATCACCAGGACTTGTAATGGGAAATCCCCCTTCAATTACATCCACGCCCAACCGGGCCAGTTGATGTGCCACCTCTAACTTTTCTTCATAGTTTAGGCTCGCACCAGGAGATTGTTCTCCATCTCGAAGGGTGGTATCGAAAATAATGATTTTATTGTTTTCTTTTTTCATAAGAGTCAAGACCGATTAGCTAACTTCCTTAAACGGTAAGTCCGCCATGTCGCATTTAAAATTCCCCAAAGAATATATCCGATGTAGAGGAAAAAAATTGTGTTTTGAGGATACGCATAAATCATAAAACACACAAAGAGCATTATCAAAAAAGCACGAAGCGATTTGGGATAAAAAAACCGCGTCTTCTTAAAAGTTGAATATTCTATTTTTGACATCATCAGCAAGGCCAAGACAAACACAATGACGGGTATCCCCTGCTGAACAAACGGGGCATGGTTATAAAGAAGACTCATTGTTTTCCCCTGGTATCCTCGCTCAAAATACACAAAGAGCAGCACGAGAATTGCAAGAAATCCTCCCGCTCCTGGGATAGGGAGACCCATAAAATTTACATTTGGGCCTTCCTCTTCTTTCAAACTTTTAACATTAAACCTGGCCAAACGAAGAGCCCCTGTAAAAACATAAAAGAATGCCAGGAGAAATCCAAACTTTCCGAAATCTTTCAAAAAGAGAAGATAAACCATGATTCCTGGTGCGAGGCCAAAGGTAATCCAATCAGCAAAAGAATCAAATTCGGCACCAAATCGGCTGGTGTGTCCAATCCATCGTGCGACACGGCCATCCAGAATATCAAAGAGATGTCCAACAATGATAACCGAGGCGGCCTCCACCCAACGTTCTTGAATGGATGCCACAATGGAAAAGAATCCGAGGGCCATGTTTCCAACTGTAAAAAGATTGGGAACCATCACCGTGGCTTTTCGAATTTGAACAACAGGGCTTGCTAAGACTGCCATTTTGCGATTACCGTTTTTCCTCCGACGACTTTGTCTCCTTCTTTGACCAATAGGTGAACATCGTTGGGAAGAAGAACATCCACTTGAGAACCAAAGCGAATCAGTCCGTATCTTTCCCCTTGCTTGAGAAAATCGCCTTCCCGAATCCAACACACAATGCGCCTGGCAATGAGCCCGGCAATCTGTGTCATGATAACAGTTCCTTTTCCTGACGACATTGTAACCGTGTTCCTTTCGTTTTCCAGATGAGCCTGGGGATGGCGCGCATCCAAAAAGGTACCCTTCTGGTATATGACTTTTTCAATTTTCCCTGAAATCGGAGCTCGCTGAACATGGCCATTCAACACAGACAAAAAAATACGAACGAGTCGTCTCTCAGGAAATTCGTCCGAAGAGATGGAACATACTTCTAATATACGCCCATCTCCCGGGCTATATATCAACGATTCATCAGGTACTGTCTTTCTT
>MSYE01000062.1 GCA_002176905.1 bacterium F11
CCTCATACGCTTTGTTGATGGCGTCTTTGCTTTTCTTGGTCTTCTTTGAATAAGGATCGGTCAAGCGGTCAAGATAGCTGATCTTCAATTGATTCGCCGATGTGCGAATGTTGCCAACGGTGGACTGATATTCTGGTACCGAGATGATATTGGCAAACAATTTTTCCGCAGCCTCTTTATACGATTGATAAAGTGGACGAAAATCTGGCGGCGGAAGTGATTTGGTTTTTTCCGGAAGTCGGGCCACGCTCTCAGAAACAATCACCTGAGCCTTTAAATCAGGTGTTAAATCTTCTTTGGGGGGGAGAGATGGGATGGGGCCCGTCACCGCCAACCCTTTACGTTTTTTTTCGCGTGCCTCTATCGATTTCTTAACGCGATTGCGACCCTCTCGAATGGTTTGTTTAGAAAAGTCATCATCTTTTAACATGCGGCGAACCAAATCTGGGGTGGGCTCTTTACCAGCGACTTTCAGATGTCCCACGGCCCAATCCATTTTCCGGCTGGCTGAGGCAACGGCTTTATTGAGTGTGTGAAGAGCATGGGCGCGAACACGCTTTTTATTTTTTTCGTAACGCTCCATTTTTCTTACTTCAGCAAAACGGTGAAGATAGGCCTCATGCATTTTGTTTTCCAATGTTTTGCGCCCGGCGTAATCTCCGCCGCCCGTTATCCAGTTGTTAATAAAGGTATGGTAAGCATTTTTTAATTTCGTTGAACTGGTTTTGGTTAAGACGGCCTTTTGGAACTCCTCCAGTTTTTGTTCGCGGGCCCAATTCAGCCAATATTCGGTTCCAGTATGGGCCAGATCGCTGGCTGTTGTTAGAAGTCCGATGGGCGTTGCCATGGTTGGCATGATTTTTGTTAAAAACGCCACCCCCATACTTCCGGGGGACAAATTCCCAAAGGCATCCGAAACAATTTTTTCAGGATTATCGTTGGCAGCGTCGTTAAGGTATTGATTGATCTTGGAGGGATCTGTGAAATTCTTGGCAGATACTTTGAGCTCTTCCTCTAAAATTTCTTTAAGGATATCGGTCATCAGGCCTGAGGAAGCAGGGATAGACAATCCCATCGAAAACAAGAGCGCAAATCCTGCTGAAGCCCATTTTTTTATGCCGTCAAATTTCATGTCAATTCTCCCATTAAAATTTGGAGCGGATCTTCACGCTAAGAAGATCTTCCGTATAATCTTTGGATACAAGAGAGGTCCCGATAAAATTTAGGTCTCGCTGGGCCCATTCCAAATCCACTGCGTGACTGACACCCCAGATCGGCTGAGGCATCTCGAAATGAAAGATGGCACGCGTTCGATTTTGAATGGAGGAGTCTTGGGTTGTTACCTCCGTATCGAAATCAGACATTTCATGTCGGAGTTCGAAGCGTGTTGTGTCGTTAAAGGGCAATACCAATCCGCCGGCCATGTCGAACGTTGCATCTCTCTTGTTTGTCCCCAAATTTTTATCTGTTATCATCCCTGCTTCTATATCTATAGATGGTGCGTGACGAGAGCGGCCCAGGGGAATATGCGTTCCAGCGCGGCCCACATGAATTTCATGGTCAATCCCACCCACTGTTTCATCTTTTTGATCACGGTACTCATAGCTGAGATGATGCCGGTATGATTTTCCACGGAAATGGTAGCGAACTGTAACGCTCTCATTC
>MSYE01000063.1 GCA_002176905.1 bacterium F11
AGCCCATACACCGCTTTTGATGAGATCATAAAAACAGTCAGCAAAAAGATTATTTTGCTCATTCTCATTTCAATACCAACACCTTTTCCAGGGTTCCTGCTTTATCATTTGTAAAATAAACAATGATGGAAGCCAGTCCTGCCAGAACCTTTCCGTATTCAGAAAAAGATAGAAACAACAATGCAATTAGAATGGAAGGATAGGAAATACCCTTTTCCTTTTTTAACACTATCCTTTCAATGGGAATTTGGGAGAGGAATAGGGAAAAAACAGGGAAAATAACAACACAAAAAATAAAGAATAACGGATCATTCATAAAAATCCCTTATTATGAGACCGAGTTGGTCCCATAATGGCCAAATTAAAATGATTTAATTTTGTTTTGAGTGATTCACTCTATACTAAGGATAATTCGGATTGATTTATTGCCATAGATGACAATGGTCACACTTTTTCGTTGCAACGAAAGTGCCCAGAATTGGGCCAGAGGCAGGAAGGATAAGAATCAGATTGATTTATAGGCACGAAAGGCGATTGGGGAAAGGAAAAGGGATTGAGTTGGGTGTGACTCCTCTAAAGAGGGTGTCGCTTAAAAAAATCCCACATCATATCGCTTGCATTGATATCTTGGCTTAACTTCCCCACAAGTTTAAGATACCAGGCCTTCTCAGACGTGTGAGCCCCACCTGGCCATGTGTGCCCCCCATCTTCTACCGTGCAAAGGACCACCTCCGTTTTATTCTCACCAGGGCCATAACTCAAGCATTTTGCTTTGGCGTTTTGGAAGATCTCTCTTGGTGCGGGAGGACATTTATTTAAGGAAACGAATGGTTCAATTGACTTCTGAGCAGACTTCAGGGGAACTGTGCGTTTGATGAAATTTGGAACTGAAGGGTGTGTCCCTCCTCCTTCGAATTGGATGATTTTATCTTTTCGTCCATGAATGTGGAGAATAGAAATAGGTCGTTTGGGTCGGCATTGATTCATTAGTGAAGCTGTTGCAATGGGAGCGACAGCGGCAATCCGATGGCTCATCTCGCAGGCCATTCGGTAAATCATCATCCCACCATTGGAAATCCCTGTGGCATAAATTCTTCGCTCATCAATATTGAACCTTTTTTCCATGTCATCCAATATACGATTAAGGAATCCAACATCATCCGCAGGACTTTCTTTATAAGGCTCGAGGGGTCGAGGGCCGGCATTCCAGTGTCGGAATCCGTTACGAGAAACGTGAGATTGAGGATAAATAACCAGGAAACCTTCCTGATCGGCCTTCTCACTCATTCGGCTGAGTCGCTGAGTTCCCGTTGGTGTTCCTGCCCCCCCATGGAGGACAAGTATCAAGGGTACGGGATTGGTTCCGTCATAAGATTTGGGAATATAAAGAAGGTATTTCCGTTTAATGTTTTTATGCAGCAGTGTTACCATATGATTCCCGGATTCTTGACCGGATTCTTGAATGGAATTGATGTCTATGTCCTGAGGCCCTTGTATTTGACCACGCATTGGCATCTCTGGGAGAATGATTGGTGTTTTCATACATCCAGATTGCAGAAACCAAAGGACAATTATGAGTGGTAGATGAGTTAATTTCAATTATTGTCTCTTGTTCGGGTAAAAGGGTGTTGTTTCGGAAAGTTAAGAC
>MSYE01000064.1 GCA_002176905.1 bacterium F11
CCGTAGAAGAGGGAAGAATTGACGATTGACAATTGACGATTGACAATTTAAGGAAGTTATTAATGACTCCTTATTTGTCAATGGTAAATGGTCAATTGTCAATCCTGTTTTTGGTGGGGTAAGGTTTGGAAGGGAGGCCACTTCGATTTGGTGACGTCGATTTTCCCAAATACTTGTTTCGTAGGCGTGCGCAAAGAGGACGTTGGTTGAGAAAAACACCATCGCCAGAAAGGTACAAATCGTTCGTAATAAAGGAGAAACACGCTTCATAGAATTGACAATTGACCACTGACAATTGACAAATAAGGAAGAATTAATGAGGTTCCTTAATGGGCAATTGTCAATGGTTCAATTGTCAATATATTCTAGGGTTTGGGTCTTAAGATTTGCTTAAGGTTTTGTAAAAAGGTTGTAACAAAATTAATTCCGCAATTGGACCTAAATTGGTCCGGATTGTTACCATTTTTAATCCTTCTTTTAGATATGTTTTTAAGGGAATCTTTATTGAGGAAGGGTTTGGCTTTCATAACGGCAGGCGGGTGTGGTGATAAATTACCTGTTACATCTTCAAAAATTCCTGTAGCTCGTAAATTTTCGTGATCTTGCGACCATTCCATTCATATAGTAGAGCCCGTTCCTCACGGCAATGACTTAAAATTGAGGGTATAAAAACAGCCACACATTCTCCTTTGGGATGACGGACGCTCTTATATACAATTCCTTCCGAACCTTGATTCCATAAGTCACGCCCGAATGCTTGCGATTGAGTATAGTTGGTCCGACTATACAGTTTGGGATGTTTCCTTTTTATTTTTCGAATGTCGTGAAGTTGACCCTTCAGACTCGCTACGACCACCCGCATCGGAAGCATCATTGTCCCTTCCCGGGTGGCCCTCATAAATTGCTCTCGGTGAAATTTCGTTTCCGCTACAGCGGTCCGGAGGGAATTCGATCCATAATAAACTCCATAGGACCCATCACTGAAACGGCTTCTATTAAACAACGAGTATGAGAAGGACGCCATGATGTATTGGCTTCCGGGACCGCGAACACGTTCTCCTGGAGGCAGGAAATTAAATTCTCCTCGCTCAAGGCGCAGTCGCGTGCTGGTCAATCCGTCCAACTGTTCAATGGCGGTTATGTCTTGGGGGGCGGTGACGCGGTCGAGAAGGTTTTCAGACGGGTATCGGGTGGGAATAGCACGCCAACAATGTTTCCAGTGGACGCTGTGAACAGGAACTTTCACACCCAACCACCTCGTTGAGCATCGAGATATTGCCTTACCAAGAAGAGATCACTTACATAACCCGAAAGCATACGCTTCAGAGCTGATTTCCCCCCAAATAAAGGCGCTTTGTTGGGCTTATTAACCCAGGCATCAGCAGCCACCGGATCTGGAAGGAGAATTTGAAGAGCCTTAAAAATACCAATGATGTAAGAAATTCGTTCAAGTGTATCCCGGCTCAAATTAACATTTTGGCTCCTTTTCCAATTAAAGAATGTTGCTCGTGAGGGTAGGAGGAAAAACAGAAGAAACCGTCAAACAAGCGCATCAATGGGTCGAAACCATGTACTTCCGAAACTTTTGGAGCATGACACCCGACTTAAAAGGTGATGTAAAGAATTTTTATCCTCAACC
>MSYE01000065.1 GCA_002176905.1 bacterium F11
TACCAATGGGACGGCATCCCTGGGCCACCACGGTTTGCACCTGGAGATTCCCTACGAAAGCCACCCCCACGGTTCCTTTGTGAAAGATGCGTTCATTTAAGATGAGCAGATTTTCGTTGGGCCCATTGCCTCCGGATGCCAAGCCACCCACTTTTGTCGATTCCGGATATGCAAAATCAAATCCCTCGACCAACCGATCACAATCCAACGAAAAGGGATCTGATAAGATAAGGAAAGAAGGGGGTGCCTTGGATGTTACTTTTACGAGCTCCCGCCAGGGACGAGGGCTTCCATCAAGATCAGGGAGGTTTTCCTGGTGAAAGTGAAACGGTTGGATTTTGACCTTGGGAAGAATGGCGGCTGTGACACTGATGGCGGCTTGATCCTCAATTTCGTGTTCACCACCAATGACCCCGCCGGCGGTGCATCCAATGACGGTTTCGATGGGCAGTTCCTTTCTCATTGGGCCCCACAGATCAACAATTTCTTCTCGAAAGGCATAGGATATGGAAATAAAACCAAAATTGGCTTTTTTTCGGCCCAATTTTTTCTTTAAATCGCGACCAATGGCGCGAAGAGATTTTTCGAATGAATTCGAGATATGCAAGGAAGAAACCCATTTCATACGGCCATTATATCTCAATAAATATCAGAATATGGGAAAATGTATTAACGTTAGAGTGCCCCTTCTTCATATGGGCTAAGGAATAACATGATTAATGTAAGAACCTCTTATGCGCATGCGCGATCGCGATCAACTATCGATTTTATCGCGCGCGATAAGAGAGAAAATCGATCGCGATCGCGCATGCGCATGAGAGGTTTGGGTCTCATTTTGGGTTTATTTCTCCTATCCGGGGGTGTTATTTCAGGTGGTTCCACACCCAAAAAGGGGAAATTCGTTCCCCCTGACGGGAAGGTTCTCCTTATTATTGGGCAGGATGTGACCAATATTCATGCCTATGTTCGGGCCACCGAAGAGATTCCAGCTGGTTTTACGGTCTATACGTCGGCTGAGTTTGCTGATGGCTTGAAAACCCGGATGGATCAAGGGGGTGGTCTTCAACACGCCCAGAAGATTGTGGACAAATATCCCAACACGGTTCTTCAGATTGGGTTGTGGATGGTGGACACTGAAGAACAGATCCTTGAAGGAATGGTGGATGAAAGTTTGGACCGTTTGGCTGACTGGATCAAATCCACCAAACGGCCTGTCTATCTTCGCATCGGTTATGAGTTTGACTATCCCAAGAATCACTATGATCCCAAAGATTATGTTTTGGCGTATCGCTCCATTGTGGATCGGTTTCGCGAACAAGAAGTTGAGAACGTGGCATATGTTTGGCATTCCTATGCGGGATATGTGCCTGAGCCGCATCAGAATTGGTATCCAGGAGATGACTATGTGGATTGGGTGGCCTTGTCCTATTTTCGGGGACCGGAAACTTATCGAGAAGCTTTTGTGAAATTTGCTAATGTGAAAGGCAAACCTTTAATGATTGCTGAAGCCTGCCCTTTTCTTGTCCCCATTACTTTTGGCCTCAAAAGCTGGAAGCAATGGTTTTTGCACTCCTTTTCTTTTATTGAAGAACCCGACGTCAAAGCATTTTGCTA
>MSYE01000066.1 GCA_002176905.1 bacterium F11
GTGTAAATTCGTTGCCCAACAAAAAAAGAGCCAATAACACATCGGCTTGTTTGATCACTCGGTGGCGATAAATGACAAGAGGATGATAGTGAAGAAGAAGAGGGTATTTCTCAAATGGGGTATTTTCAAAATCCCATTCTTTGCGACCCAAAAAGTCATCATCCTGAGGATTGATGCACAGCTTTTTATCATAAGGAATGAACATGGCATCTGCTGCTTTTTGCCAATCCTGAATTTCTCTTAGGTTTAACTTGGTTTCGTTAACAATCGCACCAAAGCGGGCTGGGTTGGTTCGTTGCAAGGTTTTCAGTGTTGAGGCGGCATACCAAAGGTTTTCGCGGGCCATGAGGTTTGTGTATGTGTTGTTGTTGACAACCGTATTGTATTCATCCGGACCTGTCACACCCTGGATGACAAACTTTCCTCCTTTTTCTCCTGAGTAGAAGCCAAGATCACACCACAACCGGGCGGTTTCGATGAGCATCTCAGCACCCACTTCATATAGGAATTCTTCATCACCGGTTGCTTCCACATAATTTCGCATGGCATAGATGATGTCGGCATTGATGTGATACTGGGCTGTCCCAGCGGCATAATAAGCAGAGGCTTCTTCTCCATTGATGGTGCGCCAGGGAAAAAGAGCGCCTTTCTGATTAACTTGTTTGGCCCGTTCGCGGGCTTTGTCCAAATAACTGTAACGAAACTTGAGCAGATTTCGGGCAATGCGGGGATTGGTAAAAATAAGGAAAGGGAGAACATAGATTTCCGCATCCCAGAAATAATGGCCTTCATATCCATCGCCGGTTAAACCCTTGGCTGGAACACCCACTCCTTCTGCGCGGGCGGTGGCCTGACATATTTGAAAAAGATTGAAACGAATGGCTTGTTGCAGCTCGGCATCTCCTTGGATTTCCACATCGCTTCTTCGCCAGAAATCATTCATGTAGGCCTTTTGGCTCTCAAGGATTGATTCAAAACCGATTTTCAGGCCACGATCCAAAGTCCGAGCGGTTCGATCACACAGCTCATTCACCGCGGTTCGGCGAGAGGTGTGATAGGCAATTAATTTCGTTATTTTGATGGGTTTTCCCTTTTGTCCTTCCACATTAAAAACCGCTTTGCCTTCATGTTCTTTTGATATGAGTTCATAGGTGTAAGGGCAATCGGTTTCAATGAGGTGATCAATGCCACACCCCAATGACATTCGGCTATTGGTTGTTTCAAAACCCCAGACGACTCTTTTGTCTTTTGTTCGTATGTTTTGATTGGTGAGAGCTTCATGAGAAAACTTACGGGCCCGACGCGGATCATTTCCCGGACCCTTTTCGGATTGATGGTAGACCATTTTTGAGGAGATCAAGACGGGGGCTGTGTTATTTAAGAGGGTTATTTCATAGGAGACAGCGGCCAAATGACGATGCTCAAAAGAAACAATTCGCCGAGATTTGATGAGAACTTGTTTTCCAGCAGGGGTTTCCCAAATGACGTCCCGGTCCAAGGTTCCCTCTTTCATATTGAGGGCCCGTTCGAATTTCAAAAGGTTGGCAGTGGTGAGGGTGAAGGGTTCATCATCAACATACAGTCGAATGACGGAGGTATCAGGAACATTGACAATGGTTTGACCAGTCCGCGCAAACCCGAAGGCATTTTCCGCATAGGAGATGGGCCAGGATTCATAGAAGCCATTCACAAAGGTTCCGCCATGAATGACGGGCATCCCTTCTAGATAGGTTCCCCGCATTCCCAGATACCCATTGGCGGTGGAAAAGATGGTTTCGGTGGCAGCCTGAAACCGCGGATAAAACCGATTCTCCACCATCCGCCAGGGATCAGCCGGATAAACATAATCAGGAAAATCAATACGTTCACGGTGGATCATAAGGGAGTCCTTTCTGAACTAAAAACAGCAGTGATTCTATCAAAAATGGGGTATAGGAGTTGGGGGGAATTACCTCTCATGCGCATGAGAGGTGCGGAAGTTGTAACAAACATGTAACAACAATGTTTCAACACTTTTACAATTTCTTAACCGAATCTTAAGATCGGTTTCTTACTATTTATCATATGTAATAGTAAGGAGAACCAATGGTTTTCCAATAATAAAAGATTCCTTTGGGAGAAAGTTATGAAGAGTTTTAACAAAATGTTTTTAAAATCTATTTCTTGTGCCGTGACATTCGTGTTTTTATTTACGAACGTCATGTTTGCCTATCAACCCAATATGAGTTTGTGGGACGAGCGACAGAAAGACGATAGCATCCAAGTGGCCAGCCTTCCGGCCTCTATGCAAGTGCCCCTAACAAAAATGGACGGCATCATTCCATCGTTTGATCCTTCCGTTATAAAACCTTTGACAAAGAAAAATGAAACCTCGAAAATCATGGCCCTTCTCCCGGCCTCGTTTCTCGCCCACGTCAATATTCGCGATCATTTCCAAAGCATGAGCCCAACCTCGGTTGTATTGATCGAAGATCTCCACAACAACAAAGAAGCACAGACGCATATCTCTCAGGCCATCCAAGCCATGGGAGAGGAAAAGGGAACAAGTCCTGTTCTGGTGGGTTTGGAAGGAGCCCATGGTGGATTTATTTATGATTCGTTCAAGAATCTCCCAAACAAAGCCATTTCAATGGCCGTGGCCGACTCTTTTTTGGAAACAGGTGATATCAGTGGTCCGGCCCATGCGGGATTTGTTTCTTATCATCAATCCGGAACCAAAGGACTGACGTTTTGGGGCGTGGATGATCCTGTGACCTACCGGAAAAATGTCCAAGCCTATCGAACCTCATCTCAATTAAAAAAAGTGACCCAGAAGAAAATCAGCCAGCTCAAAGAACAAATTAATAAGGATAAAGAAAAAATATTTTCCAAAGAACTTAAAGATTTTGATCGTCAGGTTGAGATGTTTCGAGAAGAATCGTTATCCATGCCCCAATTCGTTACATTGTTAACTGGGTATGATGTGTCGACCTCCCTTACCATTGACACCTTTCTCCAAGCCTACGAGATGGAAAATTCCATAGATTTTGACGCTGTTGAACGTGAACGCTCTAAAGCGTTGGAGATCTTGGTAGAAAAAATGACAAAGAAGCAAGTGAATGAACTGGTCCAATACAGCTTAGGCTATCAAGAAGGCTATGTGTCGTTTGCAGGTTATTATCATCACCTCCGCGATTTGTGCAAAAAGACGGGTGTGTCCTTAAATCAAACACCGCATTTTGATGATTATATCCGGTATGTGCTTCTCACCGAGAGTGTGGATGCCGAGTCTCTCTTTAAGGAGATGGAAAACTTAGAGAAGGCGGTTTACACCAAACTGGTTCGCTCAACTCGAGAAAAACAACTTCTCGAGAAATCACGACACCTCTATTTAATGAAACAACTTTCTAATTTTGCTCTGACCACACAAGAATGGAACACCTACAAAGAGGGTCGATCTCACTTTGGAGGTCAAGTTGACATGCAACCTTTTGAGGCTTTTTATGTGGCAGCAGAAAACCGGGATAACGCCATTGTGAAGAACCTCTTATTGAAAATTAACAAACAAAAAACATCCCTTTCCCTTTTGGTGGCCGGTGGATTTCATACCTTGGGCCTAAAAAACCTGTTGAAGAAAAAGGATATCTCTTATGTTGTGGCTTCACCCAAAGTGGAATCCATTGAAGAGGGATCCGGAACAAAATATTTGTCTGTTTTTGATCGAGAAAAAACACCCTTGGCCGAACTCTTTGAAGGAAAGAAATTGTTTGTGGTTAGCCCGGTGGCGGGTCAAATCAGCCCAAGGCTTTCCGATGTGACCGGAGACCCGGCCACGGCGGCTCTTGGTTTAACAAAGGCAGCAGTCGATGCCCATTCTAACTTAGGGGCTCATCCCAATACCGCCACCAACGATGTATTGGAAAGCCTGGGTTTGAAAAAAGGGGAAGTTGATGTTGAAAGGACAGATGGTGTCACCCGCCTTAATGTTGATACTGGCAACGGTGATATTGAAACAACAGTTGGGCCGGTTGGTCGTCAAACAGACCCTGAAACAGCCCTGGATGCCCGGGAGATTACCCTTTCCGATGACTCAGCCGTTTCTGTTGAAACCCATAGCCGTAGGACAGGTGGCATCTTTTCAACTGTAGCCAGAAGTTTTGAGAATCGACTTGCGCTTATGAGTTTTCCAATTGTCATCGGGATCGTTATTCTTCCCGTATCCGTGCTTGTTCTTTTATCCATTCAGAATGCCACGGTTTATGTCGCTATTGGCTTGGCAAATTTGTATTGGATTGGCAATCTATCTCGTTTGGGTCTTTCTGCTTATCTTATTAATCGCGCATGGACGGGAAAGGCAAAAGAAAGGAAGCTTTCAAAGGCTGAAGAAGTTTTTTCCTTTCAAGATATTGAAGAGAATAGAAATGTATCTGGACTCGATCATCGCCAGATTGCAGTTAATGCCTCGATATTTCCAAATGAAGTGCAGTTTGAACGGGCCTCAACTCTTAGAGAAGAAAGGCGTCATTTGCGTTATCTAAGAAAACGAGGTATTAATACCGAAGACAAGTTCATGCGCACTGATTTAGATATTTTTAAAGAGGAGATTGTTGTCAATTTCTGGTATCCCATTAGAGAAATGTTTGAATTTATTATTCACAGGGGGAAAATACCGGAGTACACAAACTGGTGGGGCCAAAAGGAGCCTTGGTATCGCGAAACAATCAGCAACTTGTATGGTGAAGACGGCAGAGGCGCCATTCAACCTGTGGATCATTCCGGAATATCAGCTTTTGGGAATCATAAGGTTTTGGAAGTTTATGAGGCCCAGCTTTTGACCTTTCAAAATATCGCTGGGAAACAGACACGAAGACCTGAGATCAAGGCCATCATTCCGGATCCGGGACTTATGTTTGGTCGATATGAAAAAGGCGACGAAAAAGATTTTAAATTTCTCAGTGAGATTGTAGAAATGTGGAGACAAAAACCTCAAGCCACCCATCACCGTATTGGATCCGAAGCCTTCAAATCTTGGGTTGATCGAGAGTTTGGACCGATTTCAATTCTGCACCCTTTACAAATTGATTTACATCCCGAGGTCAAAATCATTAATCGTCTTGAGGCAGAGGACACTCCCCGGCAGGGAAATGACTTGTATGAAAAACCTCGAAGTCGATATGACGAGCTTGGTGTGACGCATCAAGATTTTGTTGATTTTAATGAACGATACGAAAAAGAGACAGGGATAAAAAAATTGGTGATTGGTGTGAAGCAAGGTCTTTATATTGATTCCAATTTACCCGACACCGTGGGCGGTATTGTGGATGAAGCCATTGTTCAGCATAACAAAGCCCATGAAGCAGAAATGATCTATCTTCCTGAGCCCTTACGGGCCAGAAACAGGAATGTCGGAACACCCAAGGAAGAAGAGCGTGGCGTTCTAGAAATGATCCAAAAGGATAATTATTTGGGGCTCAGTCGCGATCAAATTAAAACGGCTGTATGGTGGGCCGCACGAAATTCGGATTTGTTGACCGAAACCATGCGGAAGAAAGGATTTCATCCTGATATCTACAAATTTGAACCCAATTGGGGCAACCTCACCTATGATGATGGATCCAGGGTGATGTCAGACGCGGAAATTGACTATCAAAATGAGAAATTTAGAAGGGACACACAAGGTTGGTTCCTTCACAATTTGTCCGCCAGTTCCCCTGATATGGTTGAAAAATCAAAAAGAATTGCGGCAACAGGTGCTGGCTTATTGGGTCCTGTTTCTGGGCGTTTTACTTTCGGACCGGCTTTTGCGAAAGTAAGACCCTTACAGAAAACAACAAAGGCAGAATACCTGGATCCAGAAACAGGAGAACTTGTGGGTTTGGCTGTTGCTAAAGAGAGAACAAGAGAGAGAATTTCCGAGCAATTTAAAGTGGGTAAGTCGAGCGTGAGGCAAAAGGCTCTCTCGGAAATGATCCAGGATGATTTAAAACCATACTGGGAACATCTCGGTTGGGATAAAGAAGAGGGAAAAAAAGATCTAGAGCTATTTGAAGAGGAACTAAAAGCCTACAAAGCTGGCGGGGCGATTTCGTGGTTCGGACTCATCACCGTGGCCGCCTCTGTTGCGTTATTGGTTGTGACCTATCTCTTAACACAAGGGGGAAATGGAGTTGGAGAGTTGGTTTCTGCTGCGATTGCACCAACCTTGATCGATTTGCCGGAGAATCCCGTAAAGGCCTTAGGGGATCGCATTCGGGGTTGGTTTGGCTCGGATCGAATCAACGATCGCAACAGGTTAACAGCAGAGCCGAGCTCCATTGAGAGCCTTCAAGCTTCATCCTTATATGATGCCGAAGAATTTCGCGATCGGCTCCGCCAATTGGTGGATGATTTTGATGGAACCAATTTGCCTTCGGATCTGGAGGCTCAGTTGGTCATTATCAAAAACGCCGGTCCTGGTATTGAACGTTTGATTGGTGGGGCTTCGGCTGATCAATTGCGCCAGGCTTTGGCACAGGTGAAACGCCATCCAAAAGATGTCGTCTTTTGGCGAAACTTGGGAGGTCTCATTTTGGGGCTTGAGCAAGCGGTTGTGAGAGCCCGTGCCCACGCAACAAATGGAACGGTACCAATGGCGAACATTCCCACATCAGCCAACTCGGTTGTCAATTACGTGAGTGTGGGTGTGTCACCTGATGCGGATATTGAGGAAATCAAAGCCAGAGTGAACACATTGGTGTTTGAGCTCCGAAATGCAAGGGACACGATTCCCAATGACCTCAAACAAGAAACCGTGGTGGTTTTCCAAGGAACAGCGGAGCAGAAAGATTTGTTTGTTGAGAAGGCCGTTAATGAAGCGCGCCTAAACGAATTTACAGTTGAATATATTCGAGCAAAAAACGAACACGTGGATCCCAATGGTCTTTATAATGCCACCCGTTTGTTAGAAGCAGCCCATGATCAAGCCAAAGCCCGTGGTGTCATTTTGAGCGCGGTTCCGGCTCTTCTTTTTGGTGGTTGGGGGCAAGCTGTGTTTCGGCCGGTTATTATCGGAGGAGATTTCAATTTTAACCTCAGCCAAAAATTAAGAGAAGTTTTGATCACCCTTATCATGAACATTGGCAAAGTCCGGTCCATCATTGATCAGGGAGGCGTCAACATGCTCCTGAAAGCATCGCAGATGGCGGCTGATAAAGCGTAAGGATTTAAGGGCCTCTCATGCGCATGCGCGATCGCGCACGCTTAACGCTCTTATCGACCGCGATAAAATCGATAGTCGATCGCGATCGTGCATGCGCATGAGAGGTTGAAAGCTTAATCTTTGTGGCCTTTGACGCCCCAGATGGTTTGGCTTAGTTGTTTGAGTTTGACGATGAATTGATTGACGCTAAAACCAGCCAAAAAGGCTGCGCTCACAAAAAGGGCTTTGGCTTGAAAAGCTGTTTGGGTGGATTCCGGAGAAACCACCATGAGCCCTCCTTTTAAGAGAAAAAAGAGGATCATTCCCAATACCGCTCCCAGGGGGCTGCGAAAAATATACCAATAGAAGTAAGAGGGATCGTAATCTTTTTCTGATGTGTGCTTGTAGAGACCGTAGATGGAATAGGTTGTTCCTCCCAGTCCCCCAAAACAAAATGTATAGATGATAAGTCGAAGCATGCTGGTTTGTTCACTCGAGAGATCGGTGGGAAGAAGATAGCCTCTCCAGATTTGATAGATGACAATCAACAAAAACGCCAATATAAGAACAAAATAACAAGATAAAATTCCTGGATGGGCCACAACCTTTCGTGATTTGCTTTCCGCCATAATTTCCTCCTCATCTGATTGCTTCACCCATTTTACTTCCTTTGAGCTTGGGGTCAACCACGGTTCTATAACAAACTTTCTACATGCAGGCGAATGTGATCGGTATGAAAAGGCTTGGTCACATAATCTTCCACCCCGAGTTCATAGCCCACCACCTTGTCGACAACATCACCGTTACCGGTTAACATCAAGATGGGGATATTTCTTGTGGTTTTGTTTTTTCTTAATTCCCGAATGACGTCATATCCATCCATTTTGGGCATGTTGATATCCAACAGGATGAGATCGGGGACTTCTTTTTCGGCCACTTTTATGGCGTCTTCCCCGTTATAGGCGTCAAGCAAGGAGTACGACTGACCTTCAAAAACACGTCGAAGAATCTTATGGATTGATTCTTCGTCATCGACAAACAACAATTTTGAACCCATTTTCTTAGCCTCCTTCCTTTTTCTAATTTATCATCTTGGTGCTTTTTTTCTTAAACCGTTCGTGGAGAATAAAACAACAGATGCTGACAATAAAGAGAACGATGACCACGCCATTGAGAAGGCCACCCCACTTTTGAAGGGTTCTGTTTCGGATAAGGTCCCCGACAATACGCATGATCAGAGTTCCGTGCAAAAGGAATATGGTAAGAAAGAAAAATCCCATTTTCTTCAACCGAAACCCAAAAGCAGACAAAAAGATACTGGGGCTGTGTCCGAAAATGAAGAACCAGACGAATCCAATAAAAAAGGAATGAATAAGCGCATCATAGCGTTGGCCTGATACCAAAGTTGCAAAAACAAGAGAAAATATTCCGCTCATGCCCAACCAAACGTAGCCCGATAACAAACAGATCCCGGTATAACGCGATGTCCCTTGGTTTGAGAAAAGGAACCAACAAGGATCATGACGAAGAAGCCAGAGTGCTGTCAGGATCATTCCTCCCCCAGAAACCCGCATTCCGATTTTTAATCGGGGATCTCTAATAGAGTCAAGAACCGAATCCATGACATAATCAGGTTGTTGTACATGACCGAGGGCCATCAGCACCTGACCAAAGAATACAACGCCCAATCCAATGGCGAGAATTTGAAAGGCCTTGGGAGGTAACTTCAATCGATGGGCCAATTCGAGTCGTTGGCCAACCATGGTGAATAGGACCGATCCCATCCACCACAAATAAACATTAAAAACCGGCCACCCGGCAATCCATATGATGATGCCGGTTAACCACAAGGCACTTCCTCCAAAAATCATGAGATGATAAAGGTTTGTGTTTCGAAAGAGAATCAAAAAACAAATGAAGGAAAATCCCATGCTTCCGGCCAGGATCAAATAGCGACTTAAACTTCCCATGGGATTGATCAGAAGTGAGGCTGAACCCACAATGATCAGAATAGGGACAAGATATCCCCACGGATCTTTTAGGGTCATTGTTCTTTCCAAACCAAAGAAAGTTCCCAAGAAACCACAAATGATGAGGGGCCCGTGGATGCCGGGTAATCCCGGGATTAGTTGTGGTGAGTTCCAACCAATGCGCCACAGGCCCCCCCAAAGAGATATGAAAAGGAAAAATCCCCCTGATATAAAAATGATCCAAAGAATGATTCTTTCTCTAAAGATTCGGCTCACTAAATAACCCATTCGCCTTTTGAAACCTCCTTGGCCAAAATATCTCTAATCTTTTTGAGGGTCGTTTCCGGAAGAGAGTCCTTTTTGTTCCTCTGAATCATTTTTAAGCTCTTTAAGGATTCTCTTCTTACATCCGGATTAACATCCTCACAAAGCCGAAATAAAATTTGAAGAGCCTCTGGGCTCCCGATTTTTTCTAAGGCCAGAATAATACTGGCCCTGGCCAAGGCATTTTTATCATTGGCCAGTTGAGACAAATGCGACATGGCATTCGAAGGAAAGGATTCGAAAAAATGGATGGATTCATCGGCAATGCGTTCGCGGTATTCCTGATTTTTTATTGAGGGAACATCAATTGTCACACCAATCACTGATTTGGGTGAGATGGAAAGGGTAACCGGCTGCGAAGGAGATGCTAAGGGTTTTTGGGAGGGACTTGGCAAAGATTTTGATTTGTGAAAAAATGGTTTTTCTTGTTTTCGGTCAATAATTGTCAATTCATCCTTCTGTTTCTCGTTTTCTTTCCTTTTCTTGTCTTCTTCTAGACGGGATTTTCGTAATTCTTCAGCTTTTCTCTGGGATTCCTTCTCTGACTCAAGATAGCGTTTGTAAGATAAAAGCTCAGACTTTTCCTTTTCCACTTCTTTGGAGAGATGCATGTTCTCTTTGGTCAAAGCTTTGAGGTGCCGTCTTTGTTCCAGAATGACCAAAAATCCAATATTAAAACCCAACAGAAGCAGAAAACCAACAATAAACCAAGGCTGGAGGGGAATCATGAGTAGGGGAGATTTATCTTGTTTCATGGTTGATGGAAATGCATTTCCATTCGAATCGGAACGCGCTATTTTCGATTTAAAAGATTTTGTTGGAGAGGTACTTTTTTTTGAAGGAGGCTCTCTCTTTATTTTTTTGATAGGGAGATTCTGGGTGTATTGTTTAACCTTTAATTTATTTTGATTTTGTTGTCGGAACTGGTGTTGGGGAGGAGAGGGTGCCTTTTTTGGGATTGTCTTGGGTGTGCCCCATGAATCATTTCTGTTGATGATCTTTTTCTGAGGAGGGGCAGAATTTTTAACCATCACCTTTAGTAACAACCGTCTGGCGTTGGTGTGTTCGGGATTCAATCTTAAAATTCCTTTTAAGGTAGAGGTGGCCTTTTCATGGTGACCATTGAGATAGTCAATGACGGCTTCCCGATATAATAATTTGATATTTGATATCTGGGTGGTTGAGAGACTCGGTTTGGCTTTTAATACAGGTAAAAGGAATAGAAAGGCCAAGAAAATGATCATAGCGGCCTTCAGCATCTTCTGGCGACTCATTTTCCTTCCTCCTCGGCTGCTTCGATTTCCAGAATATCCAAGAGTTTGTTGTACAAAAGGATGGCTTCCTCATGATCCGGATTTCTTTCAACCACCTCAATAAGATGTTCTTTTGCTTGGATGTACATTCCCTCCTGAAGAAAGATGTGTGCCCAACTCATCATAACGAGGGCTTGGGCTTCTTCATCGTCCTTAATAAATGACGCTATGCCTTTTAGAATGTCGGTGGCTTCCTTGTATTTCTTGTTGATATAGTTTTGATGGGCCAGATTTAATTTCATTCTGGTGTCTTCTGTTTTTCTTTCCCCATATTCCTTCTTCCTTTCTTTTTCGACTTTAGACCGTTGGTTGATTTCATGTTCTTTTCTATTTAATTGGATTTCTTTATCACTTAGTTTTTCCCATTCTTTTTTGATTTTGTTCTCTGAAAAAGGAGACAAGCGGCCATATCGAAGAGAAAAACCAAAGAAATGAAGAATTTCGAGCTCGTGAAAAGAAGTGGCATAGTCAAGCCGAAACGGTCCTTTCGTCAGGCCGAAACCAAAGGTGTATTCCCTTTGATTGACGCCGAAGCGCAAAATGAAGGGCCAAAGAGATTTTTTGAAAAATAACAATTCGGTCCCAGTTGCCCAGCGGACCGTTTTTCTGTTTGAACTGGGAATGAGCCAAAGGCCATCTAGTACAACTTGAAAAGGAATTCTATGCGTTCGATTTTTCCAGCTTATTCCTCCGCGAAGGGTCGGAGGAATTGTCTCTGTCTCATTTTTTAATTTCAGTTTGGGGGGAAGAATATTTTGAAAAGCCATGCCAACGGTAAGTGAATCTCCCAATGGGCGAAGATTGAGTCCAATATCTCCTCCCAAACCAACCGTTGAATGTCCGGCCATGCTTTGTCGGAGAACTTTTATCGAAATTCCAGAACCCACCTGACGAAACAATCCTCGGCTGTAAGATGCGGTAAGGGCAATATTCTTTTCTTCAAAACTTCCCACATTCTGACCCAGTTCATTGGTTTGTTCCACTTGTCCAGATTCCAGTTGGCTAACCGATATGCCCCACGCTTCTTTTCGGGATCGGGGATAAGCCACGGAAACCGATTGTGATCTCGCCCCCGAAAAAAGAGGTAACACAAGAAACTGAATTTCTCCGGTTGGGATATTTCCCAATTCAGCCGGATTGGAAACAGAGGAAGCCGAATCATCAAGACCTGTGCTGACATTCCCCATTCCAGCTTGGCGGGCACTAAGAGCCAAAGTGGTCAACCATTCTCCGGGAATCCCAGCATCAGCAGGTCTTTGACGAAATGGCATTTCCAATCCTTCCAATAACTGTGGAAGAAAGAAAAGGATGATACCCAATAACATCCATTTCATTTAAGGACTCCAATTTTTCGAATAACCTTTTCTTTATTTAATGGAGAATTGGCTGCAATCTCAGCCAAATACACACCATTGGAGACAAGTTGTCCCTTCTGGTTTTTCCCATCCCATATGATCTCATTGGCCCTGCCAAGAGGATCGCCTCTTCCTGCTGAAGACCCAAGTGGAAAGGTCAAGATACGTACCAAATCACCGAGAAGGTTATAAATCCGCACGGTCATTTTTGAGTCTTGATTTAGGATGTAACGAATCCGGGTTACTTCTTCGCCAGCTGAAAAAGGATTGGGAACGTTGGTTACTCCTGATAGCAATGCTGGGGGAGGAATGGATCCCAAGACGCTAAAGGGGCGGAGTCCTTCGGTAATGGCTGAAATTTCTTGGTTGCTGTCTATGCCATTACTTTGATTGGTGACAACTTGCCACCTCGCCTCCTGTTTGTTGAGTTCGGCAATTTTTAAATGGCCCTCAATAATCAAATCTTTTTCAGGTTGAGGAATGAGACCGTTCTCATCTAGCCGAAAAGTGAGTTTTGCCCGGATTGAATCAACTGGAAGACGATGATGATGAAGATCACTTAGTTGAACATCCCAAACAGGATAGGAGAAAATATTAATGAGTCGATTTGAATACGAATCGCGCTTGGCTTCTTCAAGAATATGTTGGAATGAATTCCACCCATCTTCAAACCGAATAAAAGCTTCTTGGGGCAGCTCTGATAAAATTTCGACAAACAAAAAATCATCAGGCGAAACAGCTTTGGTCGTTGAGATCATAAAAGTGTGTGGGGGACTTTTTGTTTCTCCCTGGTTGAAATCAATGGCAGAGACTCTCCAGTGATATCGTTGGTCTGCGTGAATGGTCCCCAGAGGGGGAGAATAGGTGGTTTCCTTTAGATTGGGGATGATAGTTGGGTTTCTAAAGGACCCCTCCGTTGAGATGACCAGCGAATACAATATAGGGTCGCCATCTGGATCAATGGCTTCTTCCCAGATAAAACGCAAATCAAAGATGGAGGGCATGTCATCGGAAAGAGGATTGATCAGATTAAAGGCATGGGGAGGGCGAGAATTAAAAATATAGAACAAACCGGATTCTTCTGAGCCACTTAAGGGGGGAGTTCCTGAATCCTGGGCAACCAGTTTAAGTTTGTATCCAAAATCATTTGACCAATCCGTGGAGTCGAATGTGGCGTTTGGAACAGAAGTGGAGATTATCTTCTGATAACTTAGACCTTGATCGTTGGAGAGAAAAATATCATAGGAATAAGAAATATAGGGGGAGGGATTTGAGACAACCCAGGTCAAAGGAAATGCTCCAGTGACAACTTGATTTTCTGAGGGAACCGAATCAAATGAGACGTGTGGGGGCGTGCTAAAGTCAAATCGAAAAAGATTGTTCCGGGAGGAATCCATCCCCATCAATCCCTGTTGATCGGATGCTTGGACGCGAAGGCGATAGAAGAGACCATTGGGGAGTTGACTTATGTCCCATCGGTAGAAAGTTGATCCTTTGGGAAGATTTTCCACAATGATCATGGGGTATGTTTTTCCCTCATCTGCTGAAAGCCTTACATCAATGGTCCATAAAGACCCAGGATTGGGATCGGTTACAGTCCATGAGATGGAAGTGGGATTTTCCAATACCGATCCGTCCTGAGGAAGCAAGAGGTTGACGATGGGGGGGCCATTGGTTATCAAATAGGGACTTTCCAAAGAAATGGGGGAGAGCCCTCCCAGGGCATCCTGGGTTCGAAGGGAAAAGTAATACGCTGTTCCATTGCTTAATCCTGTCACCAAGCTCAAGATCTGTTCACCGGGGATAGCATTGAGGGGGAATTCCCGTTTCCCCATGGCCGAACGCCATGCGCTTTCACTATAAATGGGTTCATCTGAGGTATACCGAATATGGACATGACGTGGGCTCGAGGGAGCATCGTCATCTTCTGGATAGATCCAAGATAAATGTATTTGACCTGGCTCAGGACCCATTTCACCAACAAGGTGGGTTACTGGGAAGGGAGGGGCATTTGTGAGGACCAAGGGACTAACCGAAGATATATTTGAAGTGAGACCTGAGGGTGCCCGAACCTTAAGTGCAAAATAGTAAGTGGTGCCTGGCGCCAGACCCGATACAATGCTTATCAGTTTTTCCCCAGGATTGGCATCAATAGGAATCTTTCCCTCTCCTTCGGCATTGATCCAACTATTGTCATCTGAAAGAGGACCAGCCTGGGAGTAACGAATAAGGGCCAATCCATTGGTTATAGGGTGACCATTTTCCGGAGGATAAATCCATTCCAATGTTATTTCGCCATGTTGGGGTCCTTTATATCCTGAAATTGATTGGACTGGTTTTGGGGGATCAAGTGTAAATGCAGAAGGACTGACCTGCGAGAGAGGTGAAAGATTCCCATTTTCGTCTTTTGTTTTTATGGCAAGGTGGTAGAGTGTGTTGTCCATAAGTCCAGTTACAACACTGGTTAGGATTTCGTTTGGATCGGCATTTAATTCAAGAATTCGTTCGCCTTCAGCCCTACTCCAGGCATTCTCCGATGCAATGGATTCGACACTTGAAAAATGAACAATGACTTTTCCATTTTCCAATCTTCCATCATCATCTCCGGGGAAAGTCCAGGTTAAACTAATTTCGCCATTTCCAGGACCACTTCCAGCTGAAATATGTTTCACAGGGCCGGGTGGGGTGGTGGTGTCAATTAGCAGAGAGAAGGGAGGGGACCACTCCCCATAAAACGCATCTTTGTCTTTGGCTCTTACCCTCCAGAACCAAGTCGAGGATTCCAAATCAAATGGAGGGACGAAGGATACATCCGAAATATCTCTAGGGATGTCCTCAACCGATGTAGAAATGGTGACAAAAGTGGATGTTGTTGAGGCTTGCCAGTGATAGAGAAGGGGGGTATCGTCTAGCCCATCATTGTCTGCAGAAAGGTTCCATTTGAAAGTGGGTCGAACAGTGTTGGTTCTTGTCTGATCCGCGGGACTTTTCGGTATCGGAATAGATGGGGCCTGATTGTAAGTGAGCCGAAAATCGGAGATTTTTGTTGGAACCAAAAAGTGCTTGGAGACGAGCTCGGCCATCATTTTTATATATCGATGGTTGAGGTGCGCTGATCCAATCATAACGGGTTTGGTACTGGTCAAAATATAGGAGGTAAGGGTTGTGCCATCTGGACCGAGAAAATTTGTGAAATTTGTTCCGTCTTCCGATGAACTTAATCGAAAATAAACACTGGTTCCTTCAGGAAGAGGGCCGGAAGGGGTTAGGGCCACCGATTCCCACATAAAGAAAGTGTGTCCTGTAACGCTTTTTTGAGGCGAAATCCAGGTTCCCGAAGAATGGAGTGTATAGGTCCACAAGGCGTTGGTCCCAATATCTCTTTTTCCACCAAGGATCTTTCCCTTGTTGGTGAGGGTGTCATAGATCATCCCGTGCCCATATCGTCCTGCGGGAGTTTCAGGGGTGTTCCAGCGAGCCCAGGTGTTGGTTTTGAAATCGTAAAATTCGCAATGGTCAGAGTACCAGGTTGGGGTCTCTCTTCCTCCATAGAGAACCACCTGTTCGTATTGTTGATCAAATGACAAGGTTCCTCCCACAATTGGATTGGGTGAGCGGATGGGATTTTGGTTATCCCATGTTTGAGCATTTCCATTAAAAGCCCACGTGTCATTAAAAATGTCGCTGGGATTCCATGTCTCGGCTCTTCCCCCAAAAAGAATTGTTTGTTGATTGATTGAATCATAGGCCATGGAACTTTCTCGACGACTGGGGGGGGAAGGATTGGTTTGGATACTGGTCCAATTCTGATTGGCGATGTCAAAAACCCATGTTTGGGTGTTCATCAATCGCCCCAGCTCATCTTCTCCACCAAAAAGGATCACTTGGTTTAAATCAGGATCATAAGAAAGTGAAAAAAAGGCCCGTGGGGATGGAGAAAAAGAGAGATTCAAATTGGTCCATGTACTTAAATCCACATCATAAATCCATGTGTCATTCAGCACGTCGTTTGTGGAATTTTTCCCTCCGAAAAGGAGAAAATGACTTCCAATCCAGACCAGGCCATGACCGTATCGCGGTGTGGGTGGGCCCGTGGGATTTGATTGACTCCAATTTGAGTGGGGATGATATATCCAGGTGTCACCAAAGATACGACCAAGGTGATCATGTCCACCAAAAACCAAGTAGTGGCCTGTATGTTGGTCAATTGAAAAACCCATGTGAAGTCGCTCTTCAAAGGGAGCGTTAGAAATAGACCAGTCTTCAAGTGTTTTAAGAGAGGATGACTCAACTTCAAGATTTGTGAGAGACCCCAATCCAAATTCAGTTTCACCAAAGGATACGGTTCCGCCTGCGTTAACGATTAATGGGGTGGAGAAAAAAAGAAGGAGAACCGTCCAGGCGATGCCTTTCATGGGAATTCCCATCATCCATTTTCGATGGTTGGGACTTTTTTATTTGAAAAAAGATTTTCCATGATTTCCAGAAGAGTGGATACCCGGAAAGGTTTTTCCAAATAGGCAGCCACTTTGAAATCTTCACGAATTTCAAGGAGCTCTTTGATGTTTCCTTTTCCTGTAATGATCACAATGGGAATCTTAGCGGTACGGGGATCTTCTTTTAATTTGATGGTCACCGAGTGACCATCAAGTTTTGGCATCATAAAATCGAGGATAATTACATCTGGTAAGTCCAGGTAGATTTTTTGGATGGCGTCCAATCCATCTTGGGCTTCTTTGCAAACATATCCCTCACTCTCAAGTGCTGTTCCGATCACAAACAAGACATCTGGATCATCGTCTACAATGAGAACTTTTTTATCATTGGCTGATTCCATTAATTTGTCCTTTCTCCAAGATGATGATGGGTTTTGGGAAGGCGAATAAAACAATCACTGCCTATTCCCAAACTGCTCTCAAACCAGACATCGCCCCCATGTCTTTCGATAATGGATCGAACAATGGGCAATCCGATACCGACGCCGCCATATTCCCGTGTGCTGGAGGTATCGAGTTGAAAGAATCGATCGAAAACACGATTCAGATGTTCGGGCGGAATGCCGCGTCCCTTATCCCAGATATCCATTAGGATATTGGATCCCTCATCTGAAACGGTTAATCCAATCTTCTGACCTGGCGGTGTAAATTTGATGGCATTGCCCAATAAATTAACAAGAACCTGCGTGATTTGGTCGGGGTCCAAGTTCGCCTCAATGGGATTTTCTGGATCGGGTTTCACTTCAATATTCCATTCCAGAGAATTTTTCATCATGAGGGGCGAAAGATCTCTCATGATACCCTGAACAAGGGGAATTATGTCGACTTGTTGGAATTTGGGAACCATGACGCCTTCTTCAATTTTTGAGAAATCAAGAAAGTTATTTACAAGCTGATTGATCCGTTGATGGTTGCTGAGAATTATTTTCTTTAATTTTTGGGAATGGTTGTCTTCTTTATCGGGAAGACGATGAAAGAGAAGTTCGAGAGAAGCCCCCAATGAAAAAAGGGGTGTCCGAAGCTCATGGGAAAGATTGGAGACAAGTTCCGATTTTAAATGTCCCAGTTCTTCTAGGTCATGAACATTCTTCTGCAGCCTCATAAGCTCTTGTCCTTGAAAATGGTGCTGAAGGCATCGATAAGCCATTGCAGCAAGCTCGTGAGGTGAAAATGGTTTGGCAACATAATCGCATGCACCTTTCTTGATGCATTGCACAGCCCCCTCAAGGCACGCGGCACCAGTAAATATATTGATACAACTGGGAATGTTTTTTCTCTTGCAGTAATCAATGAGATCGGCTCCATTCATCTCTGGCATGTTGAGGTCGGAAAAAATAACCCCAAACTGGGAAGATTTGATTTTTTCCGTTGCGTTCGATCCATTCGTGGCGGTTACCGTTTCAAATCCTTCCTTTTGAAGAACCCGACTCCAAAGGCGAAGAAGGCGATCGTCATCGTCAACGAGGAGAATTCGCTTTGGACTTACCGAGGCTGACGAGTTATCCATGTTGGTCATCCTTTTGATTGGTAGAAATGGTTCGACTTTTCTCAGAATTTTGACGTGATAAAGTGAATAAATAACCCATAATATGTTTAATAAGAATAATTAGAATAATATGTATATTTAGAAATATAAGGGGGATTGGCCTAATTTTCAAGAGAAAAGGAAGAGGGGATTTGGCAAAAACAACTCTATTTTTCAGTCTGTTTACAATAAAAAAACGAAGATATTGTCTTTTGTTATAATCAGGGACATGTCCACGCAAAAACCACTTTCCACTTATGTTGTTGCCAAACAACTTGGAGTGGATTTAACGACAGTCGTTGGATGGTGTCGTCAAGGGAAGCTCCCTTCCTATAAGACTCCAGGTGGACACCGTCGTATTCCTCTTGAAGACTTGGTCACTTTTCTCAAGAAATACAGAATGCCCATTCCCGTTGAATTGCGGCATCTTCTCAAAGTGAGATGTTTGATTGTTGATGATGAGGTTTCTATAAGGACACTCATAAAGAAGGCCTTAAAGAAATTCTTGAAAGGGGTCCACATTGAAGAAGCCGGAAATGGATTTGAGGCGGGACAAAAGGTGAGTGATCACCGGCCACAATTGGTGATTTTGGACCTCAATCTGCCTGGACTCAATGGATTTCAAGTTTGTGAAGCCATTAGGAAAGATCATCGTCTTAAAAAGACGAAAATCCTTGCTATCACGGGGATGAATATTGAAGAGAACAAAAAACGAATTTTATCAGCAGGAGCTGATTCGTTTCTTCAGAAACCATTTCGTTTGGAAGCTTTAAAAGAATCTCTGATGAATCTGCTAGAGAAAAATTAATTAACCTACTTCTTGTCTAGAACAGCTCTAACCTTGTCCAATAACTGATGGGGGATGATGGGTTTTTGTAAGAAATTGATGTTTGATTCCAGGACACCGTGATGTCCAATAAATTCGGCTGGATATCCCGACATATAAAGAACCGCAATTTCGGGACGAAAACGTTTTATTTCTTTGACCAATTCTTCTCCCTTAATGCCCGGGATAATTACATCCGATAACATCAAATGGATTTGCCCATCGTGTTTTCCACAGATTTTTAAGGCCTCGTCACCATGGCTTGAGGTGATGACGTTATATCCATTTGATTGAAGGGCCCGACGGGTCATTCCGCAGACAGAAGGTTCATCTTCAATCACCAGAATGGTTTCCGATCCTTTTTTCATTTTGGGAACAACGTGTTCCTTCTTCTTTGTGTTGGGTTGATGGTAAATGCGGGGTAGATAAATTTTGAAAGTTGTACCTCGGTTGGGTTCGCTGTAAACCCAAATAAATCCTCCACTTTGCTGAATAATTCCATACACCATCGATAATCCAAGGCCTGTTCCTTTTTCCTTTGTTTTTGTCGTAAAGAATGGCTCGAATATTTTATCAAGGATGTCTTTTTCCATTCCAAGACCGGTGTCATTGACGGTCAGTAAATTGTAGTCGCCCGCAGGGATTATGAAATTTCCATGAGAAAAGGGTTCCGCAAATTGGACGTTGTTGGTTTGGATAAGGAATGTTCCTCCTTTGGGCATGGCATCTCGGGCATTAATAGCGAGGTTTAGAAGAACCTGTTGAAATTGTGAGGGATCTGCTTTGGTTTGTCCGAGTTCTGGGTCAAGTTCCAAGATCATCTCAATTTCCTCTCCCAATGTTCGCACCAGGATATTGCTAAACTCTCTTACGGATTGGTTGATATCGAAGACCTGTGGGTGAAGAATATTTTTCCGACTAAAAGCCAGAAGTTGACTTGTTAAGGAAGCGGCTTTTTGACCGGCACCGATAATTTCTTGAATATCGGCTTTCCGGGGATCTTCGGATTCAAAGCTTGGGAGCAGCAATTCACAGAATCCCATTATGCTGCTCAGTAAATTATTGAAGTCATGAGCAATTCCTCCTGCCAATCGTCCAATGGCCTCCATCTTTTGAGCTTGACGGAGTTGTCCTTCCAAGGCCTTTTGTTCGGAAAGGTCGGCAGCAAATATGTATACCTCTTGGGTGTCCCTAATAGGAACATAGGTTAACCAGAATACACGGGTATCGATCCCGACTTCCTGACTCACGCTCATTCCAGATTCAAGGGCTTGATGAAGCAATTCTTTCCATTTGGCGGGTATGGAAGTGTTTATCGCACATTCCATACCCGTTAGGAGATGCTGACTGGAATTGTTAGCGTATTGAATGATCCCGTTTTTGGAAATTCGTAGAACGGGATTGGGATTTTCTGAAGCAAATTTGGCCAAACCTGATATCTCCTCATCTTTTTTCTTTTTATCGGTAATATCTTCAGATATTCCCAATAAATATTTGGGCTGATTGTTCTCATCTCGAATAGGAACCTTTTTTGTTTTTAAAAATCTCAGTCCTTTTGATTTTGTGTGAATGGGTTCCTCTTGAATGATCTCAATTTTTCCTTGCTGCAGTGTTTTTCGATCCTTTTTGATGAAATATTCTGCTTCAATTTGAGGAAAAAAATCATAATCGGATTTTCCTATTAAATCCTTTCTTGAATATCCCAATAATTCTTCTCCCGCTTTGTTAAATCTAACGAACCGAAGTTGTTCCGCATCTTTGACGAATATCATGTCGGGAATATTTTCAAGAATGGTGTCCAAAAAAGCTTTGGCCTGAAACAGGTTTTGCTCAGCCCGTTTTCGTTCAGTGGCATAGTGAAGACTTCGTGTTAATATTGGGCCATCAAAATTTCCTTTGATCAGATAATCTTGAGCCCCTGCTTTAACGGTTTGAATCCCCAACGCATCGTCGTCTCTTGCTGTTAGCACAATAATGGGAATTTGTGGAAAGGGAGTCCGAATTTTTGACACTGTCTCTAAACCTGAGCTATCGGGTAGGGTGAGATCCAGAAAGATGACATCAAAGGATTGTGTTTGAAGGTAATTTAGAGCTTCTGCCAAATTCTGAGCATGGACAGTAAAAAAATCGGCACCATTGACTGATAGAAGAGCTTGTTGAATAAAGAAATAATGTTCCTCGTTATCTTCTGTGATTAATATTTTCATAATTTATTAGTCAATTGTCTTTTATCTGATGGAGGCTCTTTTTAAGAACCTATCAATCGAGATATTTTTTAATTGTTGCCGTATTTCAAATTCAATGAGAGATTCGTGAGAGACGGTGTTTCTTGCGGGGCTTTTTACCGTCGATAGAATATCGATAATGTCAATGATGGAGATTTCTGAGGGCAACCTGTTGAGCCGATAACCTTTTCCTTTTTGTGCATCAATTAATCCTGTTGAGGAAAAGCGTTGAAGTATTTTATGCGTATAAGAAGGAGGAATCTTTAATTGATGGGAAAGACTGTCGGAGTTGAAAAATTCATTTGGATTCTCCGTCAATTTGTTGAGGCAAGCAATGCCGTATTGTACCTTTTGGCTAATAATCATTTTCCTGCTTTGTCAAAATGCGAAATTAATGCAAATCCAATTGTTTCTTGTTATATCAATTGAATATAAACATGGCTGGTTTCACAATGAGGAATATCCTGAGTTTTGGGGTGTGTTTCCCTTAGGGCAAAAAGGATTGAAGAGAAGAGGGGTTAAACTTCGAGAGGCGTGAGTTCTTCTTTTAAACCAAGTTTAATCAAATCCGCCAAATTATCCACGCCCAATTTGTCCATTAGATTCTTTCGGTGTGTTTCTGCTGTTTTTGGGCTAATCAAAAGAATATGTGCAATCATTTTAATGGATTTTCCCTCTGTTAAAAGTTGGAAAACTTCTTTTTCTCTTGAGGAAAGTGTCGTTAGTGTAGAGGTATCCTGAATCATCAGAAGGTCTTTATAATCCTCAATAACATTGTTGATAACGCTGGGATCAATATAAATTTTATCCTTAATCAAAGTCCGTATGGCCTTTGTTAGCTCGCTGAAGTCACAATTCTTAAGTATGTATCCTGATGCCCCAGACTTAAGAATTCGGCCAATGATTTTCTTATTTTCATGCATCGACATGGCCAGTACACGGGTTTTGGGATTTCGCTTGATAATTTGTTGGGTTGCTTCGATTCCGTTTAAATAAGGCATGGAGATATCCATGATGATGACTTCGGCTTGAAGTCGAGAGGACATTTTAACAGCTTCGAGACCATTGCGGCATTCTCCCACAACCTCAAAATCAGATTCTTTGGTCAGCATGGATCGAAGGCCTTGTCGAACAATTTTGTGATCATCAACGATTAATATTTTGGTTGTCATAAATTGAATACTCTCTGGTATTAGAAGTTAAACTGAACCTCTCCCATGAATTGCCATCCCCACAATTTGTAGTTGGTATTGTTTTCGGTGCGATCGCCTCCTCCCACGATGGAGCCCAATAGAAACTCCCATCTCTCGTTCCATTTGTGGGCCGCTCCTGCGGCATAACTAATTCGAGAAACATCGAGAGTGGTGGTGATATCAACATTTCCTGGATCAACGGCCTTACCCCGATCATAGGCAATTCCTCCCATGATATCGGTTTTCTCTGTAAGAGCGACTTCGGTTCCAAGACGCAATTTCCATGTGTCCTTCCAGTTGAAACTGTTGCCGGAGTTTGTCAGAAGAAGCCCTTGATTTTCATATTGAATGGCATTGGTAAATCGGGTCCAAAAAGTTTGATTAAAATCCAATTCAACAGTCCATTTTGGCAAAGGTCGATAGGCAATCCCCAGTCCCAAGGTGGGAGGATGCCTGAGTTCTGTCGTGAATGTGGTTGCTTCATTTGTAAGGCCCGTGCGGGTGGCTTTGGCATCTCCTTTTATATCAGCGTTTCCTCCTGTTCGATAAACGGCTCCCAGCGAAAGTTGTGGATGAGGATCAAAACGAAGGCCAAATATTCCCTCAAGAGCAGTACCATCACCTTCCAGTTCACCCGTAGAGGTAAGGATTGGATTGGATAATTTATTTTCAATGGAAAATTTACCATAAAGGATATTAAGCCCTACCCCTGCAGCAAGTTGATCTGAAAGTTCCACGCTGGTTGAAAGATTCCAAACCAATATTCCGGCTTGGCTTTCATAGTCAATGGTTGTACCAGATCCAGACGAGAAGTCGCTAAATTCTGTTCCTTGAAGGAGTGGGGTATAAAAACCAAATCCGAATCCCCATTTTTCGCCTAAAGGGGCCAAAATTCCCAATGCCCCAAGGAAATAATTCGAAGAGATATGTTGCCTAGAGAATGCTCCGGCCACACCTGGTAGTCCTGAAATGGAATTTGAGTCTGTTCCATTTAAACCGCCTCCAAAGAATTGAAGCCCAATCTGTTTTTTGTTCCCTTTAACAGCACGAACAATGTTTCCAGGATTCCAATAGACAGCTGTCCAATTATCGGCGCTTGCTACCGCTGCCCCTGCTCGTGCCACTTCTCGAGTTCCTACTCCCTCAAATTCATATCCAGATCCGAAGAGGGGTGTGAGGGAAAAAATAAAAAATCCCCCAATAAAAATAATAAAAATTAGAGACGCTTTTAATTTCATATGTGCTTATGAACTCCTTATTAGAATGTCTGATTTGTTATCCTTTAAATGGGATGTATTTAAAGGTAAATGTGTTGTTATTTTTGTTCCTTTTCCAATCTCACTCTGTACCTCAATTGTTCCACCATGAGCTTCAAGAATCTCTTTTGCAATTAATAGACCAACACCCACTCCTTCTTTTTTTAATGAGTAATAGGTTCCAGTGAAAATCTCTGTTAATTTATCGGGAGGAAATCCTGGGCCATTATCCTCAATGACAATGGATAAGGTGGCGTCTTTCTGATATCCATAAATGAGGATGAGCAATGGTTTCTTTTTCGAAGATCTGAGGGCTTCAATCGAATTTTTCAGAATATTAAAATACGCTTGTTGGAGTTCTTCTTTTGAAGCCATGATCTTATGGTGGGCTATGCCGGAGAGCTTTTTTCGGATAACAATCTTTCTGGCTCCGGGTAGAAATGAGACGATGGATAAAACCACATCAATGATTCCAATGGGAGACAAGTTTTCTCGTTGCAGAGGGCCTGGGCGTGTAAAGGAGGTCAACTGCCCGAGGAGGTTTGATATCCTTTTTATTTCATCTTGAATAACCGTACAGTCTTCCTTGGATTCTTGGCCCAGTGGATTTTCGTTCTTCAGAATCTGAATAAAACCTGAGATTGCACCGAGGGGCCCACGGATGTCATGGACAATTTTGTTCACCAGGTGGCCAATCTGAGACTGGGCTTCAAGTTTCGAAAGTTGATTTAGCATTGATTGTTTCACATTGTTTTCCTGTTCAAGTTTCAATCGAAAATTGTGAATGGTAACGGTGTAAATCATGCCGGCAGTAAAGATAAAGCCTATGGTCGATATAACGACGAGGAGTGTTGAGGGTAGATTCCCATAGAGATCTTGGGGAGTAATATCAATCGGGGGAAAGATCCCAGAAAATTCTGTCACCGCAACGGTAAGATAGACCACGATCGAAGAAGCAATAGCCAATTTGTAATGCGCGCCAAAGCCAGCACTCGCGACCAAAACACAAATAAAAATCAAATTGAATGGTGAGAGGATTCCTCCCGAATAATGAATTGCCATTCCCAGCATGACAAAATTAAAGGTGTTGGCGAAATTTAAAGAAAATGAATCAAGTTGTTTGTAGATGAAAAAAAGAAAAATATGAAATATGCAGGAAATCATGGAGACCAAACAGAATCCAGGGCTAAAAGGAAAATCAGGAATTAAAAAGAGGAGAGAACCAAAACAGGTAATCACACCTGTGAACAGTATTTGCCTGCGGGTGATTATATGTCGACGGGGATGATGAGAGATGGAGGGGAGGAAATCCATGATTTTTTAATCTCTTTTTTAAGGTTTTTGGGATAAATTAAGATATCGACAGATACCAATATATAAGGAGATGGCCGCCGTCGGAGCCAATAAATAGAAATTGAAGTCTTCGACTGGGATTCCATTGAATTTGATGCCGGTGATAGCGTGATAAATCCACCAATCATTTCTAAAAGCAGCCCAATCCCAGAAATATCCAATTAAGCTTAAAACAAGGAGAGATGAAAAGAGACCAATAATATTAATCTCTTTTGATATCTTTGACGCAAACACCAGACACAATCCATTGTAAAGAACCAGTTGACTATAAAGATAGTAAGGTTCCGTTCCTCGTTTTACGAAAGCAAGAATTCCAAAAAGTGCCGTAACAGCCAAGACAAAAATCCAATATATCAAAGGGCTTTGTTTTTCGGAAAATTTGTTTGTTGGAAACATATACAAGAATATGGAGAAAGCTCCCCCCAGTGGATAGATCAAAAATTCCTCAAGAGGAAGATAGGGTAAGACATGAAAACCCAGAATAAACTCCTCCGGAAATTCCCACCAGCCTGTGTAAGAAAGGATCATGCTCCACGACCAACCAAGAAGGCAAACAATCGCAATGGCAATAAAAAAAGGTTTCTTTTGAACATTTTTTAAGATTGTTTTGAATAGAAGGATAAAAGGGACAATGAATATCCAAAATAAGGTTTGTGTATATTTTGGAAACTTCTTTGTTTGCAATTGTTGGTTTCGATTTTTACCCATGGATTCCTTCTTTATTAATTTTTTGATTTTTCAAAACTTCCTTGCCAGTATCGAACAAATGTAGGGCCGACCAGCATAAGAAGTGCATAGGCCATGAGGGCCTCATAAGGCATGTTGAAAAAGGGAAGAAATCCCCAATTCCAGTCGAGAACTTCATAACGATAATTCCAAACACCCAACTTTAATCCTGACATCTCAATCGGGAGCCCAACCAGCATTCCTCCAATTACATCAGTGATGAAGATCCTTTTATCATGAGCAAGGATTTGTTTCTGCTTAAAAAACCAGCAATAGAGTTTTTCTGAAACAAATGTAACCATGGCAAACATAACACCCCAACCCAGGATAACCGATAAAGGGGTATTCCCTTTGTAAACGGTGATGATAAAATGATAATCCCATAGAGGTTCCGTCGAGAATTCAAGGAAAACACCTATCATGATCCCCGCTATGATTTCCCCAATAATATTCCGTTTGGCAAACCTTTTAAAAATGTACCACCACATGGGGACCCATAGGTAGGAAATGATCTCAATGATGATTAATTTCATGATGTTGTTCCTTTTTTTTTGTCCTCAATTTTTTTGCGTATAAAATGAAAGAGTGTGATGATAAAAACAGGGGGAAACCAGTAATAGAGAAGAGGTTCTTCAATGGGGACCCCCCAAATTTTGTAGCCGAAAATACGGGATTCATTCCAAACCCAATGTCCCCGTGAAATGGAGAATGCTTCTGCGAGAAACATGACGACTTCAAATGTCACAACGGTAAAGAAAACGGCTTTCCAATTCACAAGATTTCGAGCTGCTTTGTAAAGTGGAAGAAAAATCAACATAAAGGGGATCAATATGAGGGCACTGATGGGCCACCATTTTCCCTTTTTAAATACCAAATCTTGTTTTTTCCTGTCGTTATCAACCATTAGAAAGGGACTCCTTTCCCTTTTGCGGAAATAGAAAAGAATAAGAGGCATACATAAGAAGAAAGAGGGGAGATGCTCCCCACCAGAAAACAAATTCTTCTATTGGAACACCCCATAATTCAATTCCTAAGAGCGGATCGATCATTTCCGAAAATGTCCAGACATCAAGCCATAGGTAGATATATTCCATAACAAAGGTGGCAACGGTCATGATGGCGAAGGTTATCCAAAAGGCCTTTTTTGTAACCGAATTCACTTTTTTATGAAGAAAGAATCCCATTATCAAAACGGGAACCCAGAAAAGAAGTATGTAAGTAATCAGATAAACAGGCATTTATTTAAGAAGTTGACCCAATTTCTCATTCAATTTTTCTGGCGAAACAGGCTTTTCAATATAGGCATCAAAACCCCAAGACTGAATATCTTTTATGAGATTTTTTTCCCTTGAGCCTGTAATGGCCACAATTTTGATGTGTTTGAGAGTCGGATCGGATCTCACCAGTTTCGCCACTTCCCGCCCATCAATATCAGGCAGCAAAATATCAAGTAATATCAAATCGGGTTGAAAGGTTCGGGTTAGAAAACCTGCTTTGTATCCCGAGCCAGTGACTTCAATCCTAAATCTTGAATCCTTCTTTAGGGCGCGGGAATACATTCGGGCTTCGACGGGATTGTCCTCAACAATTAAGATGTTTTTTGTTTCCTTGAGAATTGGTAGGGGTATATTGTTTTTTCTTAGAAAATCTTCTGCTTCTTCCTTGGTAATTCGAAAATGTCCCCCTGGTGTGGTTGCGGCATGGAGCCGATTTTGGGTAACGGCACGAAATATCGTTGTGGAGCTAAGTTGGCAAATCCTGGCCAGCTCGCCGGTTGTATAAAATAATTTCTCCTGCTTGGGTAAGTCAAGCTTATTGGTCATATCAGCAAAATTATACAGATTGAATTGGTTGAATGAAATGAATTAATTGCATTATATTGGAAATAGCCTCCATTTTGATGGAAATCCAATCGTAAATGGAATACGTTATTATCTCAGAGAATGATATGAATCTTGATAGTTGAAAACATCAGAGGTTGAGGACCAATGAAAAGTTGGTTTCAACCATTCGCTTGATTTTACTGCCTCTCTATACGGGAGAGCCCCTGGAGGGGTCCCCCTTTTCATTCCACCCTTGATCCCTCCGTTATTTTTATTAAAATGGGTCAACCAAGTTCGTCGAGAGGAGTCCCCATGTTGACCGCTGAAAAATCCATTCAAGAGATTGCGGAAGAGAACCGTTCTTTTCTACAGACTCCTTATTATCTCATTGATGAGTCCCGGTTACTAAAAAACCTCACCCTCATTGAGAAGATTCGTGAACGCGTGGGAGCAAAATCAGTCCTCGCTCTCAAATGCTTTTCGACTTGGGGTGTGTTTGATTTGATGCGTCAATATTTGGATGGGACCACCTCTAGCTCCTTATATGAAGCCCGATTGGGGTATGAGACATTTGGAAAAGAAGTTCATGCTTATAGTGTGGCGTTTTCCGATGAGGAAATTGATTCTATTAAGAAGTTTGCAACGAAAATAATCTTCAATTCGGTCTCTCAGTTGAAACGGTTTCACTCCAAGGTCAGAGGATTGCCAGTGGGTTTACGAATCAACCCTGGTGTGAGTCATTCGGATTTTGATTTGGCAGATCCCGCACGTCGGTTCTCACGCCTAGGGGCATCGAACCCATCGGACATCAAAGACGTTCTTCCTCTTATCAATGGGGCCATGTTTCACTGTAATTGTGAAAATGACGATTTTGGGAAATTTTCAGACATCTTGGATCATATAGGTCAAAAATTTGAGCCCATTTTAAAGAAGTTGGATTGGGTTAGCTTGGGCGGTGGAATTTATTTCACTAAGGAGGGGTACCCCCTTGATGCCTTTTGTGAGAAGCTGGCGGATTGGGGTCGCCGTTTCGGGGTCCAAATTTATTTGGAACCAGGTGAAACCGCTGTGACCGGCTCGGCCTTCCTCGTTACAAAAGTGTTGGATTTGATGCACAATGAAGTTGATATTGCCATCGTCGATGCGGCGGTTGAGACCCATATGCTGGATTTGTTGATCTATCGAACGGAAGCCAAAGTCGCCTACTCCCAAAACAAAGGACATTCCTATATGGTGGCGGGGCGAACCTGTTTGGCCGGCGATGTTTTTGGGACGTACTCGTTCCCAGAGAAGCTGCAAGTGGGCAGTCTCATCCCCCTGTCTGATGCAGCAGGTTACACAATGGTCAAAAAAAATTGGTTTAATGGTATCCAGATGCCTTCAATTGCTGTTCGGCGCTTGAACGGCCGAATCGAGGTCATCAAAAAATTTCATTATAACGACTATCTCACCAACCTATCTTAAGGAGGAAAGGGTTAATGAAAAAGAATGTACTCATTGTTGGGGCCGGTGGTGTGGCTCATGTGACCGCGCACAAATGCGCTCAAAATAATGACATCTTAGGCGATATCTGCATTGCATCCAGGAAAAAAGAGAAGTGTGACAAAATTATTGAGAGCATCAAACGAAAGGGGAATCTCAAAGATAAAACAAAAAAGCTTTTCTCTCGCCAGATTGATGCCAAGGATGTCTCTGCCCTTTCAAAGCTGATCCAAGAGACGAATACCTCCATCGTTATCAATTTGGGAACAGCCTATATCAATATGTCGGTATTGGAAGCTTGTATCCAGACGGGTGTGACCTATATGGATACGGCCATTCACGAAGAACCCGATAAAGTATGTGAAGATCCACCTTGGTACGGTAACTATGAGTGGAAACGAAAAGACCGCTGCAAAGAAAAAGGAGTCAATGCGATTTTGGGGGTGGGATTTGATCCCGGAGTGGTCAACGCCTATTGCGCCAGTGCCGTTAAACATCATTTCGATAAGATCGATACCATCGACATTATGGATGTCAACGCAGGCGATCACGGAAAATATTTTGCCACCAACTTTGACCCGGAGATTAACTTTCGTGAGTTCACAAAGGTGTGGGCTTGGATTGACCGCAAATGGGTTGAGAAAAAAGTTCATGCCCATAGATGGGATTATGATTTTCCTGTGGTAGGGAAGAAGCCCGTTTATCTCACTGGGCATGATGAGTTGCATTCTTTGTACAAAAACGTAGATGCCAACAGCATTTGTTTTTGGATGGGATTTGGTGACCATTACATCAATGTTTTCAACGTCCTTAAGAACGTTGGCCTTCTTTCTGAGAAACCGGTGCGAACAGCCGAAGGGGTGGAAGTGGTTCCTCTTAAAGTTCTTAAAGCGTGTTTGCCAGATCCTCTTTCCTTGGGGCCAACTTATACAGGCTATACCTGTATTGGGAATTTGATAAAAGGGGAAAAAGACGGACAAAAGAAAGAAATCTTTATTTACAATTCCTGTGATCACGCGGCGTGCTACAAGGAAGTGGAGTCTCAGGCCATTTGTTACACTGCCGGTGTGCCCCCGGTTGCCGCTGCCATTCTGGTCGCTCAAGGAAAATGGAATCCAAGGACCATGGTGAACGTTGAGGAATTGGATCCCGATCCGTTTCTTGAGGTTTTGGATCGGATTGGACTTCCAACCAAGGTGGAAGACCGAACCCCCGTTGGTGAGGCCGTCTAAGGGGTTGAAAATTCTAGGCTAACAGTTGTCCCTGATCCAGGGGCGCTTTTGATTTGGATCTTGCCCCCATGAAGCACCATGCTTTTCTGGGCCAAGGCCAATCCCATTCCTTTCTTTTTTCCTTTGGTTGAAAAATAAGGGTGAAGAACTCTCTTGAAATGGGCCTCCTTTATTCCTTTCCCTTTGTCCTTAACAGATAAAATTACCTGCTTGGATCGAGCATTGTATTCTGTTTGAATGGAGAGGAGGCTATTGTTCTCTGAAGCTTCCTGTGCGTTATTGATCACCTGCTTAACTGTTTCGAGTATGAGTTCCTTATCCAATTTGAGAGTGGGAATTTTTGGCTCCAAACTGTATTGGATTTGGGGATGAGTGAGGAGGGGTTGAATCAATTGGTTGAGATTGACATCCTCTTTGTTCAGTTCGGGGTGATGAATCAATTGAAGATAATCCTCAATTGATTCCATCAAGAAAGTGACAATATTGTCCATATCGTGAATCTGGGTTTTTGATTCGGAATCCAAACTGTTATTGGCCATTGATTTCTGGATAATTTCCCTAAAGGTTCCAAGAAGTTTCCGAGCCACATCACAGAATCCTTGAGCAAAACTTTCGTACATGAGATGAATTGAGTGAACAGGTGTCTTTGAGAATTTGCCCACAGATTCCCCCGTATTTTCAGACTGCCAGTCTTCTCTTGGCGGAGCACTTTCAACAGGAGGGGGTTGCGTGTTGCGTTGAATCATAACCAGGCCCGCTTCCAAACGTTGAAAGAAGCTTTGTTGGAATTCATTGATTTGTTGTCCAACTTTTCCGAGACTTTCCTTCATTTTTATCAGATCCACAATGGATTCTGTCTCTTTGTCCGTCTTTGATTTGAGCATCTCGACCAAATTCTCCTTTTCTCGCTCCAAAGACACTTTTTGATTTTGGTATTGTTCCGTTGAATCACGAAGGGCGAGAAATTCTTGGGTGAGACGACGGAGTTCATGACGAACATATTCGTCTTCATCCAATGGGATGTGACCTTGTGATGGAGAAGCAGCTTTTCCTGCTTTCCCCAAGGCTTCTTGGAAACGATTTTCCCAATGTCCCCTTTCTTGAAGAAGCTTATTTTCCATGTCCTTTACTTTAAACTTCTCTTCCAACGCTTCACGGGTCTGATCCCAAAGTCGTCGTTTGTCATCGAGGGATTGTTCCAGGTTTTCTTTTTTCTGGCGTTCCTCTTTGAGTTTGTCTTCGAGTTCCCCCAGATGTTGACGCAGCATATGAGAGAGTTCTCGTTCCTCTTCCCATCTTCTTTTCCAATAATCGGCCAAAGATAAGGTGTCCATGGTTCTTAAAAGATCCTGATCCACGGCTGGATCGTTCTCCAGTCGTCTGAGATTGCTTTTCATTTCTTCCCATTTATCCATCGTTCTAATCCTTTTTTAAAGGGATGACCAAATTGGTGCCCAGTATTGGTTTTCCCCGAATAATTTTGTCTTTGTTATATTTGTGTATAACTTGCCATTTCTTTTTATCCCCCAGATACTCTTTGGCAAGAGATTGAAGGGTGTCGCCTTTTTTTACCCGATGTGTCAAAGCTTTGAAGTCATTGGAAAGGTCATTCTTATTGGATTCGCGGATTATGTTTGGTTCTTTGGGTTGCTTTAATCCCGACTCTAGGTCTTGGTTAATTCTTTCTTTGATGCGATCGGCTGTTTCTTCAATCAGGATTCTTTCAAGAGAATGGCGATGTTCTTCCATCTCTTTGAGCTCAGCCTTAATTCCCAAAACTTCTTTTTGAAGGCGCAAATAGGCTTCTTCTAAACTTCCCATCTCCACCTCGCCAAGCAGGGGTTGTCCAAATTTGAAAAGAAAAGAGGCTCGATGAGAACCGGCTGTACCATCTATGTTGCTGATGGGATATTGAAAGGCATAATCAAGAAAGATCTGCCCAAGTTTGACACCACAGCCCAAATTCAAATTTAAAAGGCTCCCACTTCCAAATTGGAATCCGGATCTCACCGCAAAGAGTTCTTCCTTGAAGCGCTTTTCGAAGCCGCTTCCGATCATCCAGTCCTTTCCTTTCTTTGTTCCGTCCATGGCGGCGACAAGATCATCTTTTTTGTAGCCCATTCCAAGCTTGAAGGTACGATCAAGGGATTCGTTTTGTTGGAGTCCCACATTCGGCTCAAAGAGATCCAAAACACTCAATCCCAGTAAAACCCGAGGCAGTAGCGCGTAGATGATCCCCACGTCAAAGGAAGTAACGGAGAGCGATCCCTTGCTACCATACCCAAAAACCGGATCCACGCGTGTGTATTCATCATGGTTATAGGATTCTTCCATCCGTTTGATGTTGATTCCTCCATTCCATCTTCGTCCAAACGATTTTCCCCATCCCAGTCCCAATGTGGTTTCTTCCAGGGCGTTGGAAAGACCAAATTTTCGATAAAACAACGCCAAGGCGCCTTTGTTGGTTCGATTGACCAGGTTTATTCGCCCACCAGAAAACTTTTCCCGCGCTACATGGGGTAATGATACGGTGGGTCCTTGTGTTGTTGGTTCCCGGCTCATATTCAGAGTGGGGAGGGGAATATCAAGTTGGGAGGATGGCTCGGATTCTCTTTTTAGGTCAATGAGGGAAAGAGGAACAGCAATAATAAAATGATTGAGAGTAAGGTTGCTGTTATCATCCAAATTTAAGAACGGACGGCCATAATCACTGCTCAGTTCCGCCCTTCTTAAGAATCCCAGTCCGGCCGGATTGACAGCGGTACTTCTCCCGTTGTCCGCAATGGCGGTGGCGGCTCCGCCCATGGCCATGGTCCGGGCGTTTGTTCCCAAATCATCAAATTCCGCCCTCACCCCCATAGGTTGGAGGAAAAACAGAATGAGAAAAAGATTCAGGAGTTTCTTTTTCATCTTGCCACCACGATTGTTCCACTCATTTGGTTTCCATCTACTTCGATTTGATAAAGATAAATACCCTTGGGAGCCATGTTGCCACCCTTTCTCCTTCCATCCCAATAGAGGCTGGATCCGTCTGATCCTGTTGTGAGGTTGGCAACATGCGCGCCGTGAAGATTAAAGATTTTTCCTGAGAGAGAAGAGTCCTTGGGATTGTCCAAACTGAAATTGATGGTGTCGTTAACACCATCCCCATTGGGGGTAAATATTTTCTTTGGCCAGATCTGTAATATTTCGGCCGAAGCGGCCCGAATTACTTGTTTCACTTGAAAATTGCCGGTACGAATGGTGTTTAAGGATAACCAATTGTTGGTGGCATCAACGGTTCCTCCCAATTTGACGTTCTCCACCCCATTGTGCCAATAGATGGCTGTCTCACCGGCAACAAAGGGTGTGGCGAGAGCTTGAAGCGAACTGGCCCGGTTGGAGAGAGTATCAACTGAAAATGAGAGGGAGATGGGGTGATCAAATTGAAAATCTCCTATGGGTGTTCTATCGGAATCATTTTCAATGGAGATAGAATAAGAAATGAGGGTTTTCCCAGAAGGAGGACCGCCTTCGGAAATTGAGATTCGTTTTACTTTTCCATCAGTGGGATAAAGAAGTTTTGAAGCGGCAGCAGAACTCATCATGATTCGCAATCCCAGGTCTTCACTGTAAACAACATGGATTGGATCTTCTTTTGCCTCAACAATTGCGGAGTTGTAGCTCTCTATATTGGAATCATCAAAAGAACGAACCATATAGAAATAAGACGTGCCATTGACGGATCCATCAATCCAACTGGTGGTGTTACTTGATACCGTGGCAACGGGATTGGAGGTTCCAATTAATTCTGAGTCGAGGGATCGGTAAATATGAAATCCTGTCAGATCTGTGGCAGTTGTCCCATCTCTGTTTTCAATGGGAAGGGTCCACTCCAATGTCCAACTTGAAAGATCGACGGAAAATGATCCCTTGATTCCGCCTGGGGGTTGAAGCCGGTTCAGAATGGGAATGAAAAATTGAAAAATGTTATCTGATTGGGTTGTTAAGCTATCCACATCGGTGGCTGTTACACGCCAATAATAAGTTGTGTTTTCATTCAGGAATGAAGATGTTTTCCATTCCGTGTCGGTTATGGAACCCTGCGAAACAACAGGATTTGAGAGATCATTGTGGGTGGAAATTTCTGCCAAATAAGTCGCGACATCATTAAGGTCGATTTCAACAGCGGTTTCCCAAGTGAAAGTGGGTTGTCGCAGATTCAGGATTGCCTGATGAGAGGGAGTAAGAAGATCAAATGATAGGGGAGGAATATTGGCCGTGTCCAGGAAGAAAAAAGATACCTCCGAAACCGTTACCGTGCTATCAACCAGCGTTGGGGTGGCTCCCTGGAAACCTCCAGCTGAAACCCTCCAATAATAAGTTGCTTCATTACTCAGATTGGTGGCGGGTTGGTAAGAATTTCCCGTCCCTATGGAAAGGCTTTGAACACCATTAAAAGTGGGATCGTTCGGAGAGAGTTCAATAAAATAGCGAACGGTATCAAAAGGATCAGGATCAACAGCATTTTCCCAAGTAAACAGTGGTCTCAGATCGCGAACAGTGATCGTGGAAAGAGGCAGTTGCAGTTGGAATGCGGCAGGGGTTTCTTTCGTAAGATCAATGTAACAATGGTGGGTCTGTTGACTGAGTTGCGATTTCCCGCCCCCATCAATGGCCTCCACGAACCAATAGATATTGACGTTATCGGATTGGGCAGGAAGAGTATAGGTTGTGGTCGATAGAAAAACAGTTGTGCTACTCGCATAATTGCTAAGATGGGAATAGGTCAATTTAAATTGAATTGTATCGCCTGGGTCATTGGCGGTTGTATCTTCCCAAGTTAGTGTTGGTGTGAGGGTTAGAAGCCTTTCGTCCTCAGCGGGAGTGAGAAGGGAGAAACTGTTGGGGGCCTCATCAACGGCATTTACAGCAAACCAGTATATCGTCGAAAGGCGATCAAGTAGACCATCCGTAGCTCTAACCCGCCAATAATAGGTTGTGTCCTCCAATAACCTCACAAGTGAAAATGTTGAATTGGCTGTGGAGGAACTGTGGCTTAACGGAGAGAAGGAAGCATTCGTGCTCAATTCAAGGTTGTAACTGACAGTATCCCCTGGATCCCCATCAACAGCATCTTGCCAATCAAAGGTGAGATTCCCTGAGGTTTCAATACTTTGGTTTGAGGGAGAAAGAAGATTGAAAGCATAAGGGGAGGTGTTAACGACATTCGTTCGGATGCGCAAAGGATCAGGTGATCCTGCCACGCTTGATCCGTCCACATCATAGGCAACAACTCTCCAATACACCGTAAAGTCCTCAGGAAGGTCGAGGGGATTATGTTGCGACGTTGTTAACCCACTGGTTGTTGTGGTGAAATTGGCTTCAAATCCATTCGATATCGAGTATTGTACGGTGTAGGTTACTTGATCACCCAAATTGGAATTGGCATCTATGGATTCACTCCAATCAAAGAGTGGAGGATTGGAGGTTGAAATGGAATTGTCACTGGGAGAAACCAAAGTGAAACTTTGCGGTGCTGAATTGGGTGTGACAGCACTTGTTGAGGCAGAAATTCCAGAGGTGTTGCCTCTCTCATCCAAAGTTCGAATTGCAAAGTAATAACGAAATCCCGTGGTGAGGCCCGTTACTGTGTATCCAACAGCAAAACCGGGTGCCATTGTTGTTGAGAAGGATATCTGTCCTTCTGCTGATTGAAATTTACTGGTGTTATCGATGATTCCCAATATCGTGTAGGCAATTTCGTAGGTTCCGGTAAGTGTGTTAGCGGCTCCATCGTCACCAGGGGAAGTCCATGTGAGGTGAACCTGATGCCAATCTTCCGTTGGAGATATGGGGCTTATGGTCTCCGGCGGTGTAATATCAACTTGAGCCCAGTTGGTTGCCCCAGCCGAAAGCCCAGACACATTTCCCGCTTCATCAGTGATCCAAATGCGGCAATAATAAGTTGCGCTGGGAATTAATCCGGTGATAACCCTTGTGTGATTGGATCCTTGCGTGGCATCCGTTGAGGCAGCAACCGTATATTCAGACGAATTCCAAGACTCAGATGATTCCGTTGACACTTTGATTCGATAAAACCCATTCACCACATCTGCTGTGTTTCCGTCATCGCCGGTCCAGGTCCAAGTGAGCGCCAGTTCTCCCTCTAGGTTTCCGGTTGTTGCACTTATAACAGAAACCGAATCGGGACTATCGGTGTCAAGTGTGCTGGATGAAATAGGACTGGAATAGGAACTATAAAGTGAAAGAGGGGGTGTATCAATCGATCGGATTCGATAAAAATACATTGTCTGGTTTGCCAATGAAACATCTGTTGTGGATGTTTGAATCGCAGGGACGGTGGCCAATATCACGACAGTGGTGAAATCGCTTGAGGTAGCCCGTTCAACCCAATAACCCTCAAGATCAGGAAGTGAGGAAATCGAATCCCAACTCAGCGTCATTTGATGATCTCCCGGTGTTGCAATGAAACCAGTTGGAACAGGTGGGGCCAAATCCGTTGCATAGGCTGAACGATTGGGATTTGCGGAATCATCCCAGAGGGCGGATCCCCCCGTATCAACACCCTTCATAGCAAAGAAATAAGTCACAGCGGGAGTGAGTCCCGTCACCGTTCGGATTTCTGGAATTCCGTGACCCATCAAAGATGTCCAGGAAGGAATAAATGAACCAACATTCCCATCATCAAAATTGGCGCTGGTAACGTTAAACGTCGCATGCTTAACGCTATAGGTGATAACGGTACCGGTGGGCCCATCGTTGCCAGGAGCCACCCATCGAAGTTCCACTTCTCCGTCTAATGATCCTTGTAACGCATGCAAACTGGAGATGGAACTGGGACGAATCCATGAGGTATTGGTGGGTACGACGACGGTATAAGATGAATACACTTGGGCATGATTCTGGGCGCGAACCCGATAATAGTAGGTGGTTCGTTCATTGACGGGAGAATCAACGTAATCTGTATTGGTACTCAAATTTAAAACAGTGGTCCAACCCGTTGCCCCATCAGTGGATCGTTCGAGGTCATAGGTCGTTCCAGTGGGATTGCCATTGGCCTGCCATTGAAGGGTGAGGACCGTATTTGTTTGAAAGGGACTAAACAAGTTAACAGGTGTGGTGGCCAACGTGACCACATCTAAGGTTGAGGTGTAGGAGGTTGCCACAAGAGAATAATTAAAAGCCCGGACACGATAATAATAGGTTGTGTTTACATCGAGTCCAGAATCAGAGGCCGATGTATTTGTGATTTTTGCATGGATAACAGACCAATTGGAGATACCGTCTGTTGAGCGTTCCAAGTCAAACAAGGTGCCGGCTGGATTTCCTCCTGCATTCCAACTTAAGTTGATTGTTGTGGAGCTTTGTGTCGGGCTCGTAAAAGTATTGGGTATATTAGCAAGGGTTATGGTGGTCAAAATTGTTTCGTATCCGCTTCCGACCAAGGCATGGTTAAGAGCCTGGACACGATAATAATACGTTGTATTGGCATTTAAGAACCTATCCTCATAGGTTGAGTTGGTTGTGACCGAAATGGTCCAGGTATCTACTCCGTTGGGTGATCGTTCCAGGTTAAAAACCGTATTGGAAGGATTACCATTTTCATTCCAGGAGAGGTTCAAGGTCGTTACGTCTTGGGTGGGGCTGGTGAGCCCTGTTGGCATGTCGGTGAGAGAAACTTGAAGGGTGGTGGCGCTGTTAAGAGTGGTAATCCCTTCAAAGGCCTGCAGATAGGCTTGATAGGTCGTATTGGGCGTTAGTCCTGTTTGGATATAAACCGTTGTGTTTTGGGCAAGATCCCCTGTTAGATTCGTATCGGATGTGGCATTGAAAACCCGATAGCCTGATTCTTCTGGAATGTCATCCCAGGCCCATTTCAAACTGGTGGAGGAGAGGGCGACGGTATGGGTAGACCATGAAAGAGAAGAAAGAAGTTGGGCTCGGGCAAAATTGGCGTTGTTAACGCCACCAGATTGATTCCACGTGGCGGTTCCGTTGGCTGCATGATAGGCCTGGATAGCACAGTAATAAGTGGTTCCCCCAACCAATCCGGTGATTACCCGACTTTCCATTGATCCAGAGGAAAGGGGTGTCCACGATTGGACAAAAACCGTGGCCGTAGAAAAATCTACATCGTTGTTAATTTGGCCGGTTGAACTGAAACGGACAAGATATCCGTCTGCAGTTCCGGTGGTTCCATCTCCTCCGGGAGCGGTCCATGAAAGATCAATTTCTCCTGAGGTGGTTCCGGTGATGGCGGTGAGGTTGGAAATTGATGAAGGAATGGCTGCTTGCATTTGTTGAACAGACCCCATCATCAGGATGGAACCAATATAGACGATGAAGGGAATTCTGTTAAGGTTCATTTGGTATGTCCATTTTTATGTCCATTACTTCTTTTCTGCTGAAAAATGGTTTCGACCAAAGAAGGGATGTTGAAAGGTTTAAAAAAGGTCCCTTGAACGTTGAGCTTTTCAATTTCTTTTTTAAGTGCTTTATCGTCAACCTTTGCCAAAATCAAGATAGAAATGTTGGTGGTTCTTGGATCTCGACGAATATCTCGACAAACCTGAAGGCCATCCAGTCCTGGTCGGACCACATCGAGGAGCACCACATCTGGGGAGAAGGTTGCGAATGTTTTGCCTGCTTCAAACCCATCCGGGGCTGTTTGGATGATGGCGTTGGGATCTTTTTTCTTTAGACTATGAGTGATGCTTTTGGTGAGATGGGGATCATTATTTACAATCAGAATTTTTTTCTTAAGAATAAGTGTATCGGGAATAGGAATATTGTAGGTGGATAAAAAATCAATTAGATCGGTTCGGCTCACCCGTCTGTGACCACCAGGGGTTCGAAAGGCTTTGAGTTTTCCTTCATCAATCCAATGGGCCACTGTTGACATGAAAACATCGCAAATCTGGCTGATGTCATGTGTGGTGAAGGTGTCGTGCATGAAAGCAAACTCCCCCAGGTGATCAATTTTCAAAGACGCTCACATTACCGGTTATGAGTACAATAAGGGTAATGCGGATAATGCAGATTTCAACACAAATAAAAGACAGGAAGGAAAAACGGGAGGAGAAATCGACTCTATTTTTAAGGGTATTTTGTTTGTCAAAAATTATTCATCAATTTGGAGACAGCTGCAGCAACATCCAGATTGGGATCTTGTAGGAGCGGAGATATGGCGGATTTGATGCGAACATCTTTTCTTCCGGCTAGAGCATGAACCGCTTCCAATCGAATGAGAGGATAAGGATCCTTTAAAATCGTCAATAAAAGGGAGGTTGAGGTCTCGTTTTTCTTGTTTGCCAAGGCTTTCACCGCCTCGGTTCGAACCCAAACTTCCTCGTCTTTCAATCCTTGCGCCAAAATTTCTTCTCCTCCAAAAGAAAGAGCAGACAAGGACCGCATGATGAGGGCTCGGTCTGTAAGGTTAAGGCTTTCCACTCGTTTTGCCGCCAATCCAAGGCATTCTGTCCCTAGTGAGACCAATGTTAGGACGGTTTGGGATTGCACAGCCGAATTTTTATCATTGAGTAAATCCAATAGGGGCAAAGCTGCGGCTTTGTTTCTCGTATCGCTTAACAATGTCACACCAAGAATTCGCGTCTCGGGATCTTTGTCGCGTATCAATTGAATCAAATAAGAGAAGATGCCGGTGTGTCGGGCTCGGACCAATACTTTTGCAGAAAGTGATCGAACCTTGCGTTCGGGATCTTGAAGAAGAGGCAATACCGAATCTGTCGGAATTTCATTTGGCAAAAACGTTAAAAGGGCTTCAAGAGCCTGAATTTTTTCATGAGACTTTAAATTTTTGAATGGTTTGATTTGGTATACCATTGTTATATTCCTTCCTTATTATATAGGTCGGTGGTACCATTGATTCAACAGATAATTAAAGTTCTTCTGGAAAAAAGGGGGGGCTTGTTAAATAATCACATCATGACGTTAAATAAGCTTGTTTATTCGATCTCACCCAAGATCCCTGATAAAAAGGGAAGATTCCATAAGCTAAGAAAAAGTGTTGTTATTGGAATCTGTCTTCTCTTTTTGGGATTCCCTTCCCTGGCGGTGACCCCATTGGGATCTGAGATCGTTTCCAAAGACCCCAGAATTTCACGGAAGGGATTAAAGAAAATTGGCTCTTTGTCTAACCTCAAGAAACAGGAATTGGTAAGAGAACTCCTTCCCCTTCTCAAAAATAAAGAGAGTCACAAACGCATAGCGGTAGCAAAAGCCTTGGGCCGCATTGGTCCGATGGCTGTGGCGACAATTCCTGATCTGCTCAAAGCCCTGAATGATAAAGGAGAAGAAGGACACTATTTTTTCAATTTTGATTTGCGTCAAAGTGTGGTGACAGCAGTAATAGCCATGGGTCTACAAGGAATCCCATCCCTCAAGGTTGCGCTTGGAGAAAAGGATCATTGGTATCGTTATGGTGCGGCGATTGCCCTTAGCAAAGTGAATCCTCCTTTAGCAGAGAAAAAAGCGGTTCCTATCCTGGTCCCGGATCTGAAAGATCCCAATATTACGATTCGTCGTGGATGCGTGTTGACGTTGGGTGAGATGGGACCGGTGGCCTCTCCTTCTGTTCCAGAACTTGTTAAAGCAGCCAAGAACGCCCGAAAAAAACCAGGTAAGAAGAAAGTGTCAAAGAGAACAGCTGCGCACCAGTTTCTTCGGGCAGAAATTGCTGAAACTTTGGGACAATTTGGTTCAAAAGCAATTCAGGCCGTTCCTCTTTTGGTGGAGGAGCTGAGGCCCGATTCGCATGCATCACCAGATACAATTAACTCCGATGTTTATATATATGCTTCCGAAACCCTTATAAAAATTGGAACAGCGGCAGTCCCTTCTCTTATTAAGGCATTAAAAAAAGAAGAACTTGAAGTTCAGCGACGGATATCCCTTGTTTTGGCTGAAATTCATCCGCCTCCGGTTGAGGCTATACCGGTACTTGAAAAAGTGATCACCGTGGCGAATCGGCGATTAAAATTTGTTGATAATGAAAAAATTCGAGAAGACATGCTTCAAGTGCTCGGGAAAATTGATCAGAAGTCCAAAGCGGAGATGACATCTGTTCTTAAATTAGAAGAGGCGAAACGATCCGAAGAGGATATGATCCTTGCTATCCTTGGTGGCAAATCAAAATCGAAGAAAGCTGGTCTGGGCACTGATGCCATTCCAACGTTTGTGAGGGCGTTGGATCATCAAAATAGAAAAGTAAGAAAGGGTGCCGCCAAAGCGTTGGGAAAAATGGGCGCGTTGGCTTCAGAAGCTGTCCCAGCTCTTAGTCACGCCATATTTGATAAAGACACTGATGTTCAAAGAGAGGCGGTGAAAGCTTTGGGATTAATTGGTCCAAGCGCCAGTGAATCCATTCCTTATCTCATTCATGCCCTTTTCTTTTACGACACAACAATCCGGTTGGAAGCCATTCACGCCATAGAGGTAATCGGACCCCGAGAGGATAAGGTTATTCCTTATTTGTTAAGGGTAACCAAAGACGAAGATTCAAAAGTACGCGAAGCCGCTTTCCAAACCCTTGTGAGATTGGGAAAAGAACTTCCTCAGGAATTTGATGCGGCAGTTAAAGATATTAAGGATAAATAGGCAGCTTTTTTCTCAAGCGTAACATTCTCTTTTTCGGGTACCAAAAACCGTTCCCTACTTCCGTGATATAAAAACAATCTCCATTCCCTTTGCCAAAGACAATTCCGGGTAGATAAAGGTGAAGTCTTTTTCATTTTTGGCATATAAAGGGAAGTCAATTCCTTTTTGGTTTAGATTCTCTGGTGTCATCTTTATTGGCTCGGTCAGTTTTAGAGAATGAATTCGCCAATTTTTATCGAATTTTAAATTTCGGAATATATTGCCGAAACCCTTCTCTGCTGTGATGGGGTTTATTCCTTGACTGGTGAGTTGCCACAGTTGCCAAAAATCATCACTCAATGAGACCACCAAGGGCCGTCCCCAAACAGAATCAAATTCGTGAGAGATAACACGGTCCCAAGCGTCCATTTTATCCCAAAGACGAAACACATTTTCCTTTCCAATAAACCGAGAAATGGTTTGGCAACTAAGGACATTTAGTTCATGGTTTGAGGTAAGAGCCACCATTTTGCCGATTCCTTTTAAATCCAAAGATTCAATGAAATCAGCATTAACTGCACTTCCTTGATAGGCCTCAAAATTGTTTTTTCTTGCTTTCTGACAAAAGTGTGGATTGGTATCAATAAAAGTAACAGGGATATCCTCTTTTTGGATTTCTTTGGCTAGGAAAATGGCAAAAGGATTGGCACCAACCAAAAGGATACCTTTTTGTGGAGGCTCTTGAACCCCGGGGAGACGGGTCATCAAAAGAGAGAAGAGAGAATAAAAGATGATTGTCCCAGAAATAACGATAAAGGAAAGGGGGAGGAATTGTTCAGCGGAAAGAATTCCGCTTTCCGAGAAAGAGAGAGCAAAGAGTGTGGCCAAGGAGGCGGATACAATTCCCCGTGGAGCAAGAGAGGAAAGAAACAGTTTTTCAGATAAAGGCATCCCTTTTTCTTTTCTTGTGCTCGAAAAGACGGTAAGGGGACGAGAAACAAAAATCATGACTGCCAGAATGAGTAAGCCTTGTTCCAGATATTTGTGTAGAGAAGAAACAGGGATATGGCTCGAGATCAAGATGAATAGGATGGAAAGAGCAAATAAGGTGATTTGTGTTGCAAAGTGAAAGACTTGATCTTTCGAAGAGAAGGATTGGTTCCCCAAATAGATGCCAGCCACTGTGGCCACCACCAATCCCGAATGGGGAAGAAGAATTTCGGACAATCCATAGAAAAAGAGGTTCATCCCCAGGATAAACAACCCTCCCAATTCTTCTGATTCGAAACGTAGAAGCCATTTTTTGGTAAGACCCATTTTCATGATCCAACCAGCGATCAATCCCAAAAGGACACCTATCAAAATTCTGAAACCAAAAGCCTGAAGGCCTTCCCAGATTTTCATTTGAGGAAGGTGCAGGAGCTCAAATAGGACGACCGATAGGATGACTCCAAGAGGATCAACCAGGATCGCTTCCCATTTCAGAATGTTGTGAAGGTGCGATCGAACACGAACCCTTCTTAGGATGGGCACAATTACGGTTGGCCCGGTGACAATCATGATGGAGCCAAAAAGGAAAGATTTTCCCAAAGAAAGGTTGCCAATAAAGTAAGCCGCAAGGGCAACGGTGATGAGTGTGGTGAGCACGCCCACAGTGAGAAGGCTTCTTAAAACACTGGAAATCTCACGAAATTGATCCACTTTGAGAGAGGCTCCTCCCTCAAAAAGAACCAATGCAATCAGGAGTGAGATGGTTGGATTGAGGATGGACTCAATAGCAGAGGGTTGGATAATGTTGGCAAATTCTGGACCAAAACCAATACCAAAAATGAGGAGAAAGAGGATACTGGGGATTCTTGTTTTTCGCCCCAAAATCAAACAGAGAACCCCCCCCACAAGGGGTAGGAGAATGGTTCCAAAAGGCTGTGAAATCACCATAAATTCATTAGTTTGAAAATTCCTTTGTGACGATTATGGACAATACGATACAAAGGGTCAATGACTCAATCTTAGGTCTTTTAGAGGACACCTTTTGGAGGTCAATTGGGATTAATTTTTTTTATAGTAACTCTGGTAAGAGATATGGCCTTCATTATACTTGTAGCAATGTCATGAATTATTGGAAGTCGATGAAAATCACCAAATTTGCATTTCTCATATTTTCTTTTTCCTTATTTCTTCTTTATCCATTTGGGGTATGGTCGGGGACCGTCTCAAGAATCGATACCTATGGAGGGGCTGGCAATGGAGTGGATGGACCCCACATGGCTGCCCATAGAAATCATTTTTCGATCGCCTATAAAGGAAGTGATGGAAACTTAAAATACTGGATTGATGATGGATTTCTGTTTATCTCAGCCGGTGCGGATAATGGTGTGCCGAATGGTAATGAAAT
>MSYE01000067.1 GCA_002176905.1 bacterium F11
GATAAAGGGTTTGTTGATGTCCTCATCGTTTAATCCCATGGCCCGTAAAAAAGCACGGTGGGGCGCACGGGCGGCTCCTTCTGTGACGGTTTTGCTGTGTTCTTTGAGAGATGATTGATTGCTCACTTTTTAACTCCTCTTGTTTGTCTGTAAGGGAAACCTTTTACGGGTGAAAAGGGTACCAAAATATTTGATTTTTCGCGGGCTCTTTTTCTTTTTTCATTGATATAATTTTATCCTCAGTAAGAGAAATCCAATGGTTAAGAAGAAAAAGCAACTTTCGAAAATAAAGCTAAAGGATGTTCCTCTACGCGAAAAAAAATCATCCAAGAAAGTCTATGTTGAGGATGATGTGGTTATTCAAGATGATGGGGATAATATCAAACCCATCTCTGATGAGGAACTGACCGTCGAACTCTCGGATCCTGTTTTCGGCGAAAAAACCGGAACCGAATAACATTAAGTTCGACTATAAGTCTGGGTCAACTGACGTAATATTCGGATAATGTCAGAGGTTAAGCATTTTTCAGCCAACCTCCATTCCCAATTTCCTTCCGTTGATCCTGGCTTATTCATCCTTGCCTCAGATCCCAAACCCAAAATATCTTGTATAGGAACAATCACCGTGTTGGCTTGTGTCATCATGGCCAAGCGGATCAAGTCCCAATGAATGTGTTGGCCTGAGCTTTTGGTGTAATGAAGAACAAGTTCTTTCTCACGTGTTCCATTTTGAAGCAAATTTTTAAACCATCCCACCGTGGTGTCGTTGTCATGGGTCCCGGTGTAGACCACGGAGTTTGGGTTGAAGTTAAAGGGGCGGTTGATCTCAGCACCTGGGTGGGTTTCAAAAGCAAATTGCAAGACCCTCATGCCCGGGAATCCAAATTGTTCTCTTAAAGCCGTGACCTCGGCGGTGACCGATCCCAGATCTTCAGCAATAATTTGGGCGTTGGGAATTTTTCTCAACACCCTTTGAAAGAAATGGGCTCCTGGCCCTTTTTTCCATGATCCATATTGCGCTGTGGGAGCTGATCCCGGAACAGCCCAGTATCGTTCAAATCCAATAAAGTGGTCCAATCGCACCACATCAAATAGCGAGAGAGATTTTTGGAGTCGGTTTATCCACCATTTGTATCCCTGTTTATTTAGATTCTCCCATCGGTAAACAGGCGTTCCCCACAGTTGTCCATCTTGGCTGAAATAATCGGGTGGAACCCCAGCGACAAATTTGATTCGGCCATCATTTTCTAATGAGAAAAAGGGACGGTTAAGCCATACGTCTGCGCTGTCATGGGCAACAAAAATGGGAAGATCTCCGATAAGGCCAACCCGTTTCTTTTTGGCGTATTGATGAAGATCACGCCACTGTATATGGAACAAATATTGGATGAACTGATAGGTATCAATTTGGTGGGAGAGTTTTTTAACCAAATTGGTATATGTTTTCCCTTTTCGATTTCTTAGTGACGAATCCCAATTCCACCATGGTGCTCCGTGATGATAGTCTTTGAGCGAACTGTAAATGGCATAAGGTTGAAGCCAAGCCTTTTCTTTTCGACAAAATGTGGAGAACCCTCTTTTCAATGGAGATGAAAGGGAG
>MSYE01000068.1 GCA_002176905.1 bacterium F11
GACCAGACCCCACCCCCATAATAAAACCCCCCTTTTCAAATTCGAAATTTGGGGGATCTGGATACCCCCCAATTCGAATTTGAAAAACCCCCAAAACCTCAAAATCTCAGAAATCCGGAAAAAGGCCCGAGCCGGGAACCAGAAATTCACCCTCAACCCAAAAACACCAAGGAGCTCCAATTAAACATGAGAATTTGTGGATGGGCCTAAAAAAGACCAAGCGTAACATTTAATGTCATTCCAAAATGTCAGGGGCGTCATCATCCCAAAATCGTACAGGTCGTCATCCCATCATGTTTCAGGCTGGGATCGTAAAATGGAAAAGCAACTATGAAACCAAATTGGCGATCCTGGATTAACAACAATTAGGGAAGACGAATCCATAAATTAAGGAATAAACGATAAACAAGGATGGGATATTGAATGACCCCCAAAAAGACCATGGGTCAACTAAATGAGGTGCTTTTAACTACAAAAACAACGCTTTCCATTTAACGGTCAATCTGTTGCTATGGATAAGAGTGGAATCGTTTATCTCAAACTAACCCCTAAATAGCTGTTGGGATTCCCATCGACATGTCAACTATTCCCATCGAAGTGGGTATTTATTCCATTAATAATAAGAGGAGTCTTCCCAAATGACGGAACAATTTTCCGAAAAATTCAAAAAACACCATCAAAAATGCAATATCAGAGGGATTTCGCTCGTTGAGCTTGTTGTTGGGATGGCGATTCTGATATTTGCTGCCATGTCTTTTTCCGTTACTCTCCTCAGCCTCTCCAAGGCCAATGTTACCAACATCAAAAATGTCAAAGTTCGAGAGAAATTACAGGGAGTGGGAGATCGTATTCGGGGTGAAGCCCTCACCGAATTTTACACGATGGATGAAACGCCAGACCGGCATTGGGATCCCAATTGGGGCCAGGAACCTGACAAAAATATCCAAATCACATTTACGATTGGGGAGATTCACCCCATTGCGCGAACCAGAGAGATCAAAATTGTCGCTGATTGGACGGATGAACGGTATGATTCCTCTTACGGGGCCTGTGATATCAATACCAATCCCCTTCCCGTTGGTTGTCATGTCAAAGTAAGTGAATTTACGTTGAGTTTTATTCGAGCCGAAGCCCAGGGTGCCAAATTAAAGCTCAAAGTTATCCAGGAAGGCACAGGTTTCCCCTTGGAAGGTATTTTGATAACGGTTCCAGGCCAAAATATCCCCGAGCTTACCCGTCAGACTGATGTCAATGGTATCTGCCTCTTTAGTGAGGGGGTTCTTGTTTCCCCCACAGACGGTGTGAAAGTCAAGGTTGACGCCTCTCCCAAACGACATTATTTCGCCAATGGGGGCGAAGATGGGTTAACGTACTCGTTTTTTAAATATTTTCAGTCGGGTCCCACACCGGATCTCCACACAGACGAAACCCTGTTTGATAATCCCATTGAAGCAACCTCTCCCCAGTTACTTTAACATAACCGACGTTTCCTACCAAAAGAGTCGCGTATAAACCACCAGCCATCTCATTACCTTAAATTATATTATACATCAAGCCACACGCCAAATCAATCCCCATAGTCAATACCGTT
>MSYE01000069.1 GCA_002176905.1 bacterium F11
GGTGGGACCTTCTCAACTGATTCCTGATGTGTTGGAAGAATGCGCGGCCGCTGCGATTCCCGGGTTGGTGGTCCTCTCTTCAACAGAAAATCAAATTGATCTTCAGGAAAAAATCAAACAGATCGCCTTTCAAAAAGGATTGGCTCTTTTTGGCCCTCACAGTTTTGGGATCATCAATACCGATCCCACCATCCAAATGAATGCGTCTCTTACGCCCCACCAGCCAAAACCCGGAAACATCGCCTTTGTCTGTCAAAGTCAACCTGTATGCCAGGCTGTTCTGAAAACCGCCAAGGAAAAAGGGTTGGGATTTTCAAAAGTGATCAGTCTTGGGGATAAAGACATTACCCATGAGTTGGATATATTTCAGGCGCTCCAAGATGATCCTCTAACCAAAGTGATTGTTGTGTATTTGGATCATATATCCAATGGACCTGATTTTATTCGCATCGCGCGTCACCTCACCAGAGATATTCCTCATCCCAAACCTATCGTGGCCATCAAAGGAGGACGGTTATTGGATGAAGTGCCCACGGATTCGTTTCATGTGCGTTCGTTGACTGCAACCGACCGCGTCTTTGATAAGGTTTTTATGCAGGCCGGGGTTATTCGTGTTGAAACCATTGAAGCGTTGTTGGATGTGGCGCTGGCCTTTTCTCAATCCCCTCTTCCAAAAGGAAATCGCGTGGCGGTTGTGACCAATACCCGGGAATTGGGAAACCTCACCCAGGATGCAATCATCCGGCACGGACTGAGATGCACCTCCTCTATTTTGGATCATGGTCCGATTGAAGGAAAACCAGGCGGGTCTATGGCCGAGCGCGAAACACGTTTACAGGCGGTGCTCAAAGATCCCGAGGTTGATGCGGTGGTGGTTCATTATGCGGCGTCATCACAACCAAAGATGGCTGAGTTGGGGCAGGTTGTTGCCAATGTGGCGCATGGGATGAAACTTGCTCCGTGGTCAGCCAAACCGTTTCTTGCCAGTTTGATGGGGATTGGAGAGGTATCACCGGATTTGAATTTGCTGGACAAAGTCGGTATTCCTCATTTTGATTATCCTGAAATCGCGGTGCGGGTGTTGGCGGAGTTGCACCATTACCAACGCAATTGGGTGTCTCAACCCAAAACACAGGTGCCCCATTATCCGGCTCAACGAGGCGCGGTCCAATTGTTATTGGAAAAGGCCCAAAAAGAAAATCGCACTTTTTTACCCAACAGCGAAACACTGGAAATCCTTTCAGCTTATGGCATGCCCATTTTAAGAACAAAATTCGTGACCTCAGAAGAAGAAGCATTAAAAAGGGCCAAAGAATTGGGGTATCCTGTTTCTTTAAAAATATCATCTTCTGCCATTGTTCATAAATGGGACAAGGGCGGTGTGAGATTGTCAATTGCGAACGCAGAAGATTTGTCACGTGCGTATCGCAAAATGATGGCCACTGCAGAATCGTTGGTTGGAAAAGAAAAGATTTGGGGAATGGAAGTTCAAGAGATGGCAGAAAAAGGATTTGATATTTACCTTGGTGCAAAAAGAGATCCCTTGTTTGGCCCGATTCTTGTTTTTGGATTGGGGGGAGCGTATGTGAA
>MSYE01000070.1 GCA_002176905.1 bacterium F11
TCTGAACCACCCAACCACACGCCAAAAAACAACATATAATAGTTTGGGTCGGGAATTCCCCTTTTCGGAGAAACCCATCAACAAAAATTCTTCGGATGAGCCTCCCTTTGAAACCACCTCCTCTTTAAAAAGGCTGGAGACGTATTATGATCCTTTGGGAAGGATTGAATCCTTAAGAAACGAAAACCGAGACACAAATAACCTTTGGTCTCTTTATGTTCAAGAAGCCATCCAATACGATGATTATGGACAGGTTTATTCCAAGAGAGAATCAAACGAGACCAAATCCGGGGATACCTATCACACCAAAGTTCAAACAACCCAAAACAACATGACCTATGATGGGCAAGGCCGACTTGTTCGATTCGATGAAACAAGCTATTCCACCCAACAAGGAAATTCACGCCGGGCCTGGGAAGCACACGCCTTCGGGTTGATGGGAGAACCTTCACGGGTATCCGAATCTGGATGGAGTGACCTGGAAGGAAGTTGGGTACGGGAATCCGAAACGGTGGCATTGGATCAATTTGGTCGTTCTCTTATTTCTCACAGCAAAGGACGAAATTCCACATCTGGTTCCTATGATACCTGGACCTCGTCGGTCAAAGAAAAAGGAGAACTTGGATTCAATTCCTTAGGCCAGGCCACTTATAAAATTGAGTTTGGTAACCGACACGGATTGGGATCGTTCACCCAAATAACCGAATCCGGTTTTGCTGATTCTTATGATTCCCAAGGACGGTTGCATCACAACAAAGAAACCTTGATCCTGGAGGACTCAACCCGCACAACCGAGATAAACGGTCAAACTTATAGTCCCACCAATCAATTGATAGGGAAATCCTCAACCCTAACCGAAACATGGTCCAATGGCGAATCGCGTATGACCGATCAAAATTGGAAAGGAAATTACGACGATGGGGGTCGTTTGTTTGGTTTCTCGGAAACCCAATCATCCCAACTCTTTAATCAAGAAGGTGGCTTTGCCGGACGCGAAGAGAAATCGTTTTCACGAGAAAGCATTCGTTACAACAGAAACGGACAAGTCCGTCGGTACAAAGAAAAACAATCCACCCAAATCTTTGATGAACCGCGAGACCTCATACAAGAAAACCATCAATCCGGGAAACGAAGCAACATCGAATACAACGATGAATCTCAATTGATGGCTTATGATGAGACAGGGAAACGGGATGGTTCCAACTACGATGAACACTATCAAGCATCTGTTTTCAATGAAAACGGTGAAGCAGTGGATTGGGAAAAAGTCGGAACCAACGATGCTCTGGGGCCCTATCACCTCAATCAATACAATTCGGAGTTTGATGAGCATGGCCGCTTAACCGATTTCGATGTGACCGGCATTCAATCCGGTCAACCGGTGAAAAAATCGGTTCGCGACATTGACTACAACATCAAAGGACAAATCCAAACCCGGCGGGAATTCGGGGAAACGGACTTGGGTTTGTACGATAAGACAGAGATTAATGAATACGATCGTTTTGGACGACTTCAACATCAATCCGAGTCAGGAGTGGATACGCAAGGGACCTACTCCTCCCAAACACAAAAATATGT
>MSYE01000071.1 GCA_002176905.1 bacterium F11
ATTCAGATGCAGGTCAATTCCACGGTGTTTACGTATGATCCTGTTGATATCACTCTTCTTCATGCGGTGGGACTGGCCACCATTGCTGGTGAAACCGGATCAGGTGATCGAACCCTTGCAACCCTTGAAACCATTTTTGAAAAAATCAATAACCAAGCGCGCGTGGATATGACCATTCGGAACACCACCATCCAAAATCGAGATGGATCGAGTGTGGTGAGTATTGATGTCACCGATTTTATTAATGATCCCGTGACCGGTTTGGTCTTCGATGCCGAAGGTTATTCGGATAGCACCTCTCAAGATGGATTTGGTGTTACCACGGTGAGCCATGTGGATCGCACATACGAGGTCATCGCCGGACAAGCCCGTGTTTCCCGACAAACAACCATGAGTCAGAGCTATGAGCATTATGGAACCGATGACCAACGGCTTCTTTCTTTAACCGAACCCTATGTCCAAATCAATGTGTATAACCCCAACGGACGGCTGCAACGGGTCACGGATGAAAGCGGGAACGATACGGTCAAAATTGTTCAATCCAGTTTTGAGTATGGATATCACAAGGGTGAACAGTTGAGCCAGGCCATCAGCCAAACCCATACCACGGTTTACCAAAAGTTTGTGGTGATTGAAGAGCAGGCCCGCATGAAAGAATCCACCACCGAGAGTATCACAACGTCTTCTGATGGAACTGTTACGAGTCAAACCTCCATCCTTTATAATGATTTGAGTGAGCGTGGAAAACTGATTGGGGCCAATGGCATTATTCAAAGTTCTGGCCTTGATGCTTATGGAAACCGAACCGAGAACGCCATCACCCAGAATTTCATCATTATCCGTGATCAAGCCCGTTTGGCCAACCAAACCACCGAAACATCCACTTTTGATGACGAAGGTCATCTGACCTATCATCAGGAACCCCTCACCCTTATTTATCAATATGATGATTTGGGATTCCTGACCGAGGTCACTGATGGCCTTGGCAACAAAGAGATCCAAACCGATTCCCAGTCATATGAGTTCGGTTATGACAATGCGGATGGAGACCATGTTCTTAAATTAACTTCCAAGTCCCTTTCCCAGATTCGACAGACCTACATCGTTGTTAACAACCAAGCGCGGATTGCCACCCAGATCAACCAATCCGAAACCTTTGACCTACGAGATGAGAGCACGGATTCCGATGATGTGCGCATCAGTCGCAATTATGGATTTAAGATGGTGAATGAGTACGATCAGCGAGGCCGATTGACCCGCGTATTGAATGGTGGTTATTTTGACAAAGATGAGAATCTCATTGAGGCCGAATATGATTATGTGGGAGATACAATTCAGCCTGAGCCACCAAGTCTTGATTCTCAATTGCAAACTTCCATGAAGTCTATTGTGGAGTCTTGGGATTATTCTGACGCCGACCATCCAGAGGAATGGCTTTCATCAACGGAGACCACCAGTCAGCAGACATATGAGGTGTTGGGTGGGCAAGCGCGGGTGGTGGAACAAATGACCTTTTCCTCAAGAACCCGAGATTATATGGATCGCGTTGTATCAGAA
>MSYE01000072.1 GCA_002176905.1 bacterium F11
TTGAACAAAATGGAGGTGGAGTGTGATGGACCGACGATACACCTGAAATAAGGGCGGAAGAAATTCCTGAATTGGGGGAAGAAGGATTTAAAGATTTTCTGGCGTATGAACCACGCAACCATGGGGGATTTACGACCGATTCAGAAGATAATATTTATGTCGGTTTCGAAGGTGGGATCATCCGCCGATTTTCCAATAACGGTAATTTGATTAGGGAATACTCCATTCCCAATCCTGAGGATATCCAAGGAGAGGGTTCGATTCCCTCTCTTGTTGTCAAGAACGGGCTTCTTTATTACGTATTCTTGAGGTATCCAAAATTAATGACGCTCAATTTGGCGACCGGGAAGGCAGGGCCAACTTGTGATATCCCCATCACTCACACACCGGTACGGTTTCACCTTATAGAGGCTTCCGACACATCGCTTGTTCTTTCGGATATTGGACTTCCTCGTTCGGTATCTTCTGCGTCGCCATCTTCTGTTTGGGCCTATTCCCTAATCGATAACCAATTTTCCGATCCGACATCTTTTCCAATCCAAATCCACAAAATTCAAACAGATGCGAAAGGAAACACCTATTTATTTGATGGGGATAGCGGAGATGTCTTTGTTGTGGATGCAAACGGGACCAGGAGCGTGATTCCTTTCTCAGATCGAGGACTTGAGGTCAAGACCATAGAGGTGGATTTCGATGATAATCTGATTATTGGTCTGCCGGGAAGTTTTGTCACCATTGCCGCAAGCGAAGTCGAAAAGTTTAAAGTCCCCGTAACAGAGAAGACCGGTGATCCTGCCAGCACCCTTTCCACCTTTCTCTCACGTTCTTTACCTTGGATTCTTTTTGGCGTTTTCTTAACAACCCTTTTCGTTGGTGACGATTTACTTATGGCGTTGGCGTTTCCCATGAACGAAGGGATCGTGACAGCGGGGATTGTTCCGGTTCTGAGGGGGGGTGATAAGACACAGAAGCAGCGTGTCCTAACCTTGGCGGAATTTCGAGCGATTGTGATTTTGGTGACGCTCCTTCGGACAAATGGATCCATCATAAGAGCCAGAAGAATATTGGGTATTGATCGGTGGAGCTTTCTCCGATTCCTAAATGAGATGGGTGTCCCTGAGGGTGCAAAGCCCACAAAAGACTCAAATGCTTATTCCCTAACTGAATTGAGGAAATGGGTGTTAAAAACCCTCAATTCCGAAGTTGGAACGAATGGAGACATATTTATCTCCGCCAGCAACGACAGACTTTCCTTGGAAATGTTGGAAAGAAAATATATTGCCTTTGTGCTCGGTCGAAATGAATTTGTTAAACGCACGACAGCCAGTAAATTGGGTATTACGACCAGTACCCTACAGCGCCACATCGAGCGCAAAAATGGATTTGCGAATCCTTCCCTTTGGTGGGAGGGAGTTGCAAATCTTTTATCGTATGTGGCCCTTGATAAGTTTGGGAAACACTACATGGAGGCCAAAGGCGCTGCCCGGTTTCTATCCTTGTGGGCAAATGACATGACGTTGGCTTCCTATGTTTTGGGTGATCAGACAACGAG
>MSYE01000073.1 GCA_002176905.1 bacterium F11
GAATGGGAAGGATCATCTGCTCTCTCACCAGAAAAGCAGGCACCAGTTATTGTGGCAAAGAAAGTCACTATAAGTGATGGATTATTTAAATGGGCTGATACGCCCATCCCGATCCTTAGGAATGCAAATAATATCGCGACAACCCTGAGTTATAAACCAGGGAAGATTGAGATCAGGTCTGCTATAGCAACTATTTCCAGAAGCACAGCAACTTTAAGTGGTCATGTTCTTCTATCTCCTTTGGAAACACATTTAAAAATTAAAACCGAAGGTGAATTTACCAGTGAACTGCTCATTGCTGGTAAAAATAAGAAATGGAATGTCGCTGGAAAAGGTAAAGGTCATGGCACATCCCTCCAAGTCAATGCCACCTTAAATAGGGAAGAAAAATGGGCTGTTGACCTTAATATTCAGGATCTATATCTAAATCAACTTTCAGCTAAAGTGCCAGAATGGGTTAATCCTATATCAGGAACTTTTCAAGCTTCTGGAATTGGTCTTAAGTTGCTTGACATAGAAGCAGCGGCCAAGATGATATTGACAGTGAAGAATGGCCCGATCTTCCAGGGAACATCCTCCTTTGCAAAAATGAAATTGTCGTGGCTGGGAAATGTTAAAGATAATGGTTTCACTATAGAATCAAATGGAACCCACGAAATAAAAAGTAAGTTAACAGAGTTGCAATTCTCTTCAGAAGGAAAAATTGATGGATTTGCTTACCTGAAATCTCGCGTCTCAGGTCTCTTTCGTATTGAGGGAAATGGAGCCGGCCATTGGCCAGATTTAAAGTGGAGGACAATAAGTTATTTATCAGAATTGCGTTATAAGGACATTTCGATCGATTCCATAGAGGCAAAAATTGAAGGGGATCTCACCCAACACAACATAAACTTTCTCATCGAGCGAGGTACATCCTCAATCTATTCTCAAGGGCATTCATCTTGGGATGATGGTGTATGGAAATCAACTTGGAATACAATGATGGCTCATCTGGGAACAGAGTGGATGTTAAAACGTCCTGCCATGCTTCAAGTGAAGGCCAAAGAATGGGAAGTCAATAATTTCCATATTTCCAATCAAAATTCGGAAATCACTATTGATAGCCATTACAACAATGGTCAGTGGGATAAACTCCGTGTTGTTATTCAATCTTTAGATTCTGCTGATCTTTTTACACCTGGATTTGAAGAAATCCCATTAAAAGGAATTTTTAATGTTGATTTGGACATAAAAGGAAAATGGCCTTCCGTTGTTGGATCTATCAATATTGATTCAAAGAAGGTTGAGTGGAAAAACGTCCCTATTGGGGAAGTTCACGGGAGGGGCATGTTTAGGGATCGCGCTGTCCATATTCAATCCCTGGATATTAGCGGAACGACAGGAACCGCTAGGTTATCTGGATCGTTCCCCTTAACCCTATCACATGGACAATTCCCCGGTATTCTCACCATCGCTGAAGAATCAACCGCCTGGCCTGGTGTTTCGAGACCGACTTATCTAGGGGGTTTGGGATTCCGCCTTAAATGGAATATGGGATGGATGAACGAT
>MSYE01000074.1 GCA_002176905.1 bacterium F11
GTTACTGAGAATGTGCTTCCCCTTATCTGGATAATTGGGATCTATACTTGACAGAGCATTATATGCATCAATCCTTTCGATATAATTTGCATCATTGTTATTAAAAAGTTTCTCAAGATCAGGAAAAGCAATTTTGGCCTTTGGCCCCATCCTTTCAAGAATCTGAAAAACAATGTGTCTGATTGAAGATTTCTTATTCCTCAACTCGTTTAATAAAAAAGGGATAGCTGGTTCCCCCATGTGAACGACCCTGAACATATCATCAGGATCTTCCATTTGCTCAAGATCTTTTATGGCCTCGCGAATAAAATCATCATATTTAGGGTCAATCTTAGATAGCGTAAAATATGCATCTTCTCTATCATAAAACCGTTCATCTTCATTGGTATAATTCTCGCGAAGAAATGGAATCGCTGTTTTTGCCTTTGGACCCATTTGCCTTAAAATATTAAAGATAACCTTCTTAAGGGTAGATTTATTATCATCCAACTCCGTTAACAATAACGGAACAATTGGTTCCCCGATATTGATGATATTGAGAATATATTCTTCATTATTGCTTTGTTTTAAATCTTGGATGGCATCATGTAATTCTTTCTTTGATATTTTTTCACTTGTGTTCCCAAGTGAGACGATTCCAAAAAGAATAGAATAAATTAGAATGCTCTTAATTTTCAAATCGCTTTCCTTTTAAATTGCGGGCTACGCCTCTGGATAACCCGCCGGCCGACTACTTTTTGTTGCGAAATCACGGCCACAATTTGATCCGGATGGGTTCATCCTCTTGTTAGCCCGCTGACTTTTCAGGTATGCTATCATTTACATCCCCCCGATGCTTTCCCCTCTAATCAAAACTTCATTGGAGGAATTCCTTATGTCTAAATTAATACCCGTCGAAAACGTTCAATCCCGTATTTTGCTGTTGAGGGGGCAAAAAGTCATTGTTGATGCTGATCTTGCCCTTCTTTATGGGGTCTCAACAAAAAGGCTCAACGAGCAAGTAAAGCGTAATTTGCCTCGATTTCCAGATGACTTTTTAATCCAATTGACCTCCCAAGAGAAGGAAGAGGTGGTCGCAAATTGCGACCACCTTCAAAATCTCAAATTCTCATCTGGTTTACCTTATGCCTTCACAGAACACGGAGCTCTTATGGTTTCCAGCATATTGAACACACACAAGGCAATCGAGATGGGGATATTTATTATTCGGGCTTTTGTTTCACTTCGTGAGTTCTTATTAAACCACCAAAAACTGGCATATAAGTTGGCAGAATCGGAAATGAGAATAGAAAACCATGATCAAAACATTCAATCTCTCTGGAGCGCTATAGAAGAACTTAAGAGGGAACCGGAAGAGAAATTACCAAAGGTAAAAGGATTCGAAATAGACTGAAGGTAAAACCTGAAGCGGGCTAACGCCTTGGATAACCCGCCGGCCAATCACATTTTGTTAAAAAATCACAACCACCATTTGAATCGGACGGGTTCATCCTATTGTTAAACATCCCGACATACAACTGAACCAGCAATAAAATCGTGAA
>MSYE01000075.1 GCA_002176905.1 bacterium F11
TCCCCGTACGGACCTGTGTAAGAAAATTTCTTTTTTGATTCCCCCAAACCAATAGAACTGTAGGTTAAACAAAAAACCATGGCCCCCATGACCGAAATTCTAATGTGATTCATATAGGGTACAAACATCATTTTTTCACTTTGGGTTCTTTGAAAGATATACCTTTGATGTTTTGAAATCTTTTGAGACGCAGAAGCATATCGTAAAAGCGACTGTCCCGGGTAACCAAAGCGATGCGGACATAGCCTTCGCCATCCTCACCAAAACCCGCACCTGGGGAAAGGGCGATACCTGTTTCTTTTATCAATTTTTCGCAAAAAGCCAACGATCCCATTTTCTGATACACCTCTGGAATCCGGGCCCACACATACATCGTGGCTTTGGGAGGCGTCACTTTCCAACCGAGTTTATTTAATCCTTCGCATAAATAATCCCGTCGTCGTCTATAGACATCCACCAAATCTTTTACTCCATCGGGCCATAGTTCCAAAGCTTTGACACCCGATAATTGAATAAACGTGGGAACCCCATAATCCGTGTAAGACTTAAATTTGATCAGGGGATCAAGAAGCTTGGCTCGCCCACAAGCCCATCCCAATCGCCAACCCGCCATATTGTAGGTTTTTGAAAAAGAATGAAACTCCAAGCCCACATCAAAAGCCCCTGGTGTTTGGAAAAAACTGGGTGGATCATATCCATCAAATGCGATTTCTGAATACGCATTGTCGTAACACACAAGAAGGTCATACTTCTTTGCAAACCGGACCACCTCTTTTAAATATTGGGAATCCTCCATTACCGCCGTGGTGGGATTGTTTGGATAATTTAAAAAAAGGATCCTCGCTCGCTGGGCCACCTCTTCAGGAATCTTCTCAAGCTCAATCATATACTGATTCTTTTCATTGATGGGAACCCGGTATACTTGTCCCTCAGAGAGAACCACACCAAAAAAGTGAACAGGATAACAGGGACTCGGAACAATGGCCAATTCACTTGGTTCCAAATAAGCCGCACACATATGGGCAATCCCTTCCTTTGATCCAATGAGAGCACAAATGTCATGCTCCGGATCAAGTTCAACCCCAAATCGGTTTTGCATCCAAACCGAAACAGCCCTTCGATATTTGGGCATTCCTTTGGCTTGGGGATAGCGCATGGTTTTGGGGTGATGTTGGACAGTGTCGACCAATCGATCCACAATGGGTTTCGGTGTGGGCAAATCAGGATTGCCCATCGACAAGTCGATTACATCCTTTTTATCTTTGGCCGCTTCAAGGGTCAATGCCCGAATCCGCCCAAATATATAAGGAGGAAGGTTTTGAATTTTCTTTGCTGGAATCATAGAAGGTTTCAATTCTATTAAAATTGAACGATTTTAATGGAATCAGGATGTTCTTTTCTACCTTTTTCTTTTCCACCCATCAAAAAAAGAAATAGGGAGAAAAGCGGCAAGGAAATCACTCTATAAATAATTGATTATCAATTGATTTTCTGTGATTTGAGATTACAACCAATAACC
>MSYE01000076.1 GCA_002176905.1 bacterium F11
AGACAAGAGCATCGGCCACAACATCTCGGTATTCGGGATCAATCAAATCCATAAACGCATCAAAAGGAACCTTATCCTCATCAATAAGCGTTTGATTCGCGGTGGTCGCATCCGCATCCGGCTCCAACTCTCTGCTCCCTTTTGCTCCTTGTCCCTTGCTCCTCTTCAAATGGTTTATCCCCCAATGGGGCAGAAACGCCACAGCCAAAATGAAGAGGAAGAAGAGGAAGATGGGAACCCATCCCATCATAAGAGGGGATGCCATCTCCAAATGGGTGATCCCACCATAATAAGCTTCGAACAGGTTTGATTGGAGGGAGAAAAGAAGAAGAGCCGGTAAACTGGTTAAGGATTTGAGCCACGCCAATATCACGCTGACAAGATAACGGATCTCTTTTCCAGGGGGGCCCCGCAAACGCCAAGGAAACACAACGGGATCAACCCCCGAATCGTGACGAAGAACAACAATTCCAAACACAAGATGGGCCAAGAAACTCGTACCCGCCCAGATCGCGGCCGTTCCCTTTAATCCAACGTCATCCAAATAATTTGCCCCCAACCACACCACCGATCCCGCCTCCAGCAGAACCACGATGAAAAGAACAGCAGAGAAACTTAAAAAAGGCAGGAGTCCCACCAATTTGACCAATCCCCCCACTGCCCCCGCTGTGTTGACATCAGGAAGGTGTTCTTCTGACTCCTGGCGGTGGGGACTTGACCCCTTCCTCCCCTTCCTCTTATGCACGATCGCTCGAAGCTCGACCAATCCCATGGCCACATAATTTTTCCCACTCGAAGCAGAGGGGCGGCCAATGGCTTGGCCCACTTGTTCAAGGGTCCGCTCATAAATAAAGTAATGTCTCAAAGCGATCCGATAGTCCCTTTCGAGTTCCTGCAACAAATCTTTGTTGTCTTTGACAAATTTCAGGTCGGATATACTTCCACTGTCCACGAGCGCCCTTAAATGTTTCAACGCCGTGGTCTCTCTACGGACAACATTGGCTGGTTCGATTTTGAAAGCTTTTGCACATTTGAAGCGTGATTGCCTTTTCAAGTAGCGGCGCGTGAGAATCTCCCGATCACCCTTTCTGAGTTCTTTTATTCGTTGGGCATGTTTCTTAACGTACGTGATCTCAGCCGCTATACCGCTTTTCGCAACAACTCTTAATCGCTCCAGGCCCGTCTTTTCTCGATGCCGTACCGAATTCGGTCGTATATGAAGATCAGCAGCAATTTTTTTAACGGATTGACCTTTGATATAACGACGTTTGAGAACCTCGGCCTGCGTGTCCAACAATTCAACCAAGAGATCTTTGTGAGTCTGAACAAGTCGGGATTTTTGCTCAAAACTTTCCTTTCTCTCCCCTGCTCGTGTGGCAGGCGTACCGCCTTCCTCGAGCAATTTCAGATGGCGAAAGCCCGTATCCAGTCGATTGTAAACAGCACTGGTGGTAATGTTATTATCGCGGGCGATTTGTTTAACCGGCTGCCCATTAATATAGTGTTGCCGAAGGGC
>MSYE01000077.1 GCA_002176905.1 bacterium F11
TGAATAGATCCTCCATATCGGCTTTTCGCTGCGTCAATTTTTCCGTTTTCGAGACCCTTGAGATTTTCAAACCCAGGTGGAAGCTTATCTTGATTCTTATCAACCCAATCCTTCACAGCATCCCCCCCTCCGCCAGGAACATTCACATGGGTTTCCACATGACGATAATAACTGGAATGAAAATTGGAATAGTGGGCGTGATGATAATGGCTACCGTAACTCCAATAGGCAAAGGAATAAGATGGCATCCCAATAACAACCATCGCCCCACCGGTCCCATAATAAAATCCGGAATGATAATAAGAGGGATACGGATACCAATAGGAACTGCTGTGCCAATAAGGATAGCCATACCAGTAGGGATATGGATCGTAACGAATATTCACTTGAATCTCTTTTGTATCTGATGATAGGGTCTGGAGTGATTCAAGGCTCTTTTCTTTCGCAAAGGATTCGGCTGCGGCCTGAAGTTCAGTAGCCGCTTCAGGATTTTCCTCTAATGTTTTTTTCCAGCCGTTGATCACCTCTTCAGTCTTTTGATCAACTTCGTCGGCAAAGGTTGATATCCTTTTCTTTAATCCTTCCGGATCAGACCGATAAGCATTCCCCACCCGACGTGTCAAAGCGATATTCTCTTGCAAAAGACTCAATATTTCAGGCTTTCTAATCAACTTGCGTAAGCTTACCTGTGTTTTCAGCGGATAGGACTCCAATAATTTATCCATCGATTTTTCGGTTTTTTCGGTTTTTTTATTTATTTTTTTGAGGAGCTTATAATGTTTCCGACCGAATTTGGCAGCAATATCTTGAATCTCGGGTGAAAAGGGTTTCGCAATATTTCTTAATTGGTCTTCTTTTTTCTTCATTCCAGTGGTTATTTCGAAAATGAGATCAGGGTAGCGAATAAGTTCCCACAACTCTGATTGATCCTTTCGTGACAACCTGGAAACGATTTTCCTAAAAGCAGAGTTGGAGCCCCTCTGTAGCTCAGCTATTTTCATTATTACCTGAGGAATCAAAGAGACTTCCAAAATGGCCTCTCTGAGATCTTCTGAATAAAAAACCAACGCATCCGCGGCCTTTCGATCTTCCTCGGACACAATAAGAGAAGAACTCTTTTGTGCAAAAACAGAGCCGAGAAGCATTAAAGGCAAAACAACCAATAATTTTTTTCTCATGTTAAATCATTTATCTCCTTAAAATTATCTTGGTTTTTTCCTTTGGATCCACGACCATCGTTAATACCCCGCCTCTTCAAACCAGCGAAGAACCTTAAACCAAATATCAAACTAAATTTCAGTGATTTCTACGAGCAAAAATCATCCAACGCATCAGCTTAGGAGATTGATGCGTTTTTTTGCCGATTTTCGCCACCTTCACCGTTTAATTAAATCCTGGATTACCGGATCCGATAAAATCATTCCTCAAAAACCTGGAACAAAACAACTTTGACTTCTGTTAGATATGGGGTGAACAACCTTACTGCAAAAGGAAATGCGAATTGAATTTACAGGACCAACTGGATCATAAAAAAGACGAGGTTTTGGCCCAGCTATCGGATGATGTTAAGGAAAAGATGACGAATTTTGCCTTCAAACTGGGTCAGTCTGGGATTGTGGAGAAAAGCTTGGGATTGGGGCAAAAGATACCTCCCTTTTCCCTCCCCAACGTGTCAGGGAAACCGGTTAATATTCAAGATCTTCTGAATCAAGGACCAGTGGTGCTCAGTTTTTACCGGGGGGCTTGGTGTCCTTATTGCAACCTTGAACTTCAGGCCCTTAAGCGCGTAAATTCCAAAATTGAATCCTTGGGGGCTCAGCTGGTTGCGATTTCCCCTCAAATACCAGATCAATCTCTTTCTCTTCAGGAAAAGCTTTCTCTTCCGTTTGAGGTTCTTAGTGATGTGGGAAATATTGTGGCGAGATCCTTCGGATTGGTATTTCGGTTGGGAGAAGAACTTCGTCCAATTTATAAAGAATTCGGAATCAATATACCGGCTTACAATGGAGATGACAAGTGGGAGCTTCCCATCCCTGCCACTTATGTGATCAAACCCGACGGCACCATCATTCTAGATTTTGTTAATTCCGATTACACAAAAAGATTGAATCCAGAAGACATTCTGAGCGCCTTAAAAGTGATACAGGTGGCCTAAAGTCTTAACATTTTCATTCGCACCTAGTCTCCTAATAAAAATCCCCGCAAGGATATAAACCTTGCGGGGATCCTTTTTTAAACAAATGATCTAAGTGTTTTATTGGTTCAAAGATCAGTTACATCCCTGCCGCCACTGCAAACCCAACTCATTTAGATCCGCGGCATCAACATATCCATTACCAGTGGCATCGCCATCTCTTTGGGGCAATACTCTTTTGCGCCAGTTAAGACCAATCTCATTCAAATCCGTGGCATCAACACATCCATCGGTATTAAAATCAGCGGTATTATATACGGTTCCATCATCGTTATAGATTGTGACCAAGATCCAGAATTCCTCGTCAAGCATTGATCCATCTGTCCAATCTTGAAACGTTTGCATGGCGAAAGTCTCATTTGGCTCTTCGTCTGAATCATTAACGATTCCAACCCGAATTTTCTTAATTCCATTCTCGCCTTTACCCCAGGTTTCTGATACCCCATTGGGAGCATTAACTTCAAAATCGCAAACAGAATTAAATTCGTTACATTGTGTAGCACGAGGCGATATTCCAAAATCACTATGGAATTCAATACTCGCTACATTATTACCGGCATTAACCCGTTCGACCTCGATTTCAAAATATCCGTCTGCTTCATTAACAGTCAACCGATCGGGACTGCGAAGATAAATGGTATCGGCAAAAGCTCTCAGCGGTAAAAAGGCCAAGATTCCAACAAATAAGACTTGAGTAATTTTCTTCATTGTTTCTCCTCCATTGGTGGTATCCCCAGCTGATCGCAACAAAATCGCCAAAAGCTTTAAAACGGGAGGAGAATCTGACCAGAGAAGTGAATTGAACTGGTTTTAATACCCAATCCTTTTAAAACCAAGATCCAGATGGTGAAATGCAATACCTCAATTGTTATGGAAAATTATTCCGTCAAAATCCGGCTCGATCCAAACCTTGTCATATTTGATTATTATGATAATATTTGAGTTCTTCCCTTCAATTCCCTCAATTCTCCCCTCAATTAATTCCGAGGAGAAATCCCATGAAAACAAACGAAAAACCAAAGAAGTTTGACTTAGAAGAGAGAACTTTTCGGTTTGCGGATGAAACACGTCAATTAATCCGTTCTTTACCGAAAAACAGTGTTGAGCCAGGTGATCGTGATCAGTTGTCAAGAAGTTCAGGGTTGGTGGCGGCGAATTATATGGAAGCGAATGAGGCACTCAGCGCAAAGGACTTCATCATGAGAATTAAAATATGTCGGAAAGAAGCCAGAGAAAGCCAATTATGGTTAAAACTCTTGAAGAATCAAACCGAACTAATCTTTCAAAATGAAATCACAAAACTATCAGATGAAGCCAACCAGCTGGTGAAAATATTCAATTCAATTGTCTTTAAATTCAAAGATAAATAATTGATTTTTTGCATAGTTCCGAAGCTGAGGATTTTAGATTGAATAATTTTTGAGAGTTTGAGACTTGAGCATTGAGAATTATTGAGGAATTGAGCCTTCGGAATTCTCAATGCTCAAGCCTCAAACTCTCAATCCATTTACTATTTTAGAAGGAAGGCAATTGCCGCGGCAATCCCCATTGTGAAAGGAAAGGTAAACACCCAAGCGATGACAATCTTTCCACCGACGCCCCATTTGACAGCTGAGAACTTTTTGGCAGCGCCAACACCAATGATCGATGAGGTAATGGTGTGGGTTGTGCTAACAGGAATACCAAGGCCGGCAGCACTCATCAAAACAGCAACAGCAGAGGTTTCGGCCGCAAAACCGTGAACGGGTTGCATTTTCATAAGCCCGTGCCCCACTGTTTTAATCACACGCCAGCCTCCCAAAGCAGTACCGAGCCCCATCACCAACGCACAGATCAAGATGACCCAAAAAGGGACTTCCATGGTTTGCTGAACTCCACCGGAAACCAAAGCCAAGGTGATAATACCCATCACTTTTTGGGCATCGTTTGTTCCATGACTAAACGACATCGACCCAGCAGATAAAATCTGGAGTGCCCCAAACCGGCGATTGATAAGCGAAGGGGCAACCTTTCGAAACATCCACATCAAACTGACCATCAAGGCCCCTCCGAAAAGAAAACCCAAGAAAGGAGAAATAAACAACGCCGTTAAGACGATCAGGATCCCTTTGATTTTGACGGCAGCGACCCCGGCCGCCATAAGGGCCGCTCCCAAAAGACCCCCGATTAACGCATGTGATCCTGAAACGGGAAGCCCGAGGACTGTCATAAAGCCATTCCAAAAAGCAGCCGCCATAAGGGCTGCAAGAATGGTGTTTGGTGTGATCACATCCGCAACAACAAGCCCCCCTCCTACCATCTTGGCCACCTTGGTGGAGACCAGGGCTCCAGCAAAATTGAGAAATGCCGCCATCATAATCGCTGACATAGGAGAAAGGACCCGGGTAGAAACCACGGTGGCAATGGCATTGGCCGCATCGTTCCATCCGTTTGTAAATTCAAAAAGAAGGGCGACGAAAATGACCAGGACAAGAATGAAGGAAAGATTAAACATGAGGATTAGGCATTTTTAACAATAATACCCTCAAGCGTATTCGCAATACTGGAACATTTATCATGAGCAGTTTCGACAGATTCAAAAATCTCTTTCCATTTGATCACAAAGAGAGGATCTGGCGTATTTCGGAATAGATCGGCCAATGCATGTTTAAGAAGGTCGTCTGCTTCGTTTTCAATCCCTTTAACTTCAATTAGATAATCACGAATGCGGCTTCGGCGGCGGAAATTATGAATCTCTTTGATGGCTTCAGCGATCAGTTTTCCTGATTTTTCCAGCAAATCAACCATGGTGAATAAGGTTTTGGGAAACTCATTTCCCAGCTCGTAAAGCTGCATACGGTCAGCCAAGGCCTGGACAATATCGCAGAGATCATCAATTTCTCCTGCCAACTCATGAATATCTTCCCGATCGATAGGGGTCACAAATGTCCGATTCAGACGATCGATGATTTCATGGGTCAACAGATCCCCTTCCCTCTCAATATCCCGTATTTTTTCAAATTGTTCGGACTCCACATGCCAATGATGGACAAGTTCTTTCAAGGCAATGGTTACTTGGTGGGCGTTTACTCCCCCTTTGACAAGCAAATCGAAAAAATGCAGTTCTTTGGGGATTATCGATGAAAGCATTTGGTGCTCCTATAGTATATATCTGTTATTCAAGACGTCACGGAAGGCAGACTCATTTATACACTATAGACACCAAGGAGGTCAACATCAGAAATAATATCATTCAGTGAGATTCCCCCTATGGAGATCAGGTGATTTTCACCTTTGGGGAACCTCTTTGGGAATTTCCTGAAACACCTCGGAATCAGGATAAAACGCCTTCCAGGCGAACCAATAGGCGGAGACACCGGGGAGAAGTTGTCCGGTTCTGGATTCGGCTCTTACAGTCTGACTTTTTTCGTTGTATATGATTTTGATCGTACGGCCTGCAAACTGGTCCCAAAGGGGTTGGGTTGAATTGGCTAATTCTTTATAGGGATAGGCTTTGGCCATTGTTCCTTCCACCAAACCGAAGACCCAATCTTTGGGGTGACGAGAAGGATCCTCATGAGAAACCGTAAAATAAAGTTTCTTGTTCTTGGAATAACCCTTGTAAGGATCCTGATCATAATCCCGGGTGTATCCCGTGTCTTGAGACAAAACCAAGGTTTTGGGATGTCTTGTTTTCCACTCCTTCCATGTGGAGACCTCTGAGGCCAATAGGCGTAACGGGGTTCCCACCCGTTTTCCTGTAACAGCCTGCATCTTGAGTTGAGACCAAAGGCTTTCTGTTTGGTGATCGTACATCAAGACATCGCTGTTGTACAAAAGCCCTGACACACCAAAGGTGTGTTTCTTTCCTTCAATGGTGGCATCAAAAATCATGGCCGTTCCACAGAGGGGACAATAACTGATCACCACTCCTTTCTTATTTATTTGATCATTCACGATCTCATGCCAATTTAATATCTGGATGGGATAGGCTTTGGATTCGGTTCCGACGGTAATACCAACCACACGGTCCTCATCTTCTAAATAAGAAGCTTCTTTGGAAGAGAGAAATTTTGGCCTGAGAAGGGCCGGGATGCCATCTTTTGGAGGACCCCCTGCTTTGATTTCTTCAAGTGGAATAAGGGAAGGCGTAAACTCGAGGGCCTGAACAGTTGGAAAAAATGTAAAAAGCATCATCACGGCCAAAAAACCGGGAAAATGGCGAATAATACTCATTATCAACAAAAACATTCCTCCCCTTGAAAAGTTCCGAATTGACTTTCATACTAAATAAGACCCTTTTTGATAAAGCTATTTTATGTCATTACATGATGAGCAAAACGAACCCAATATATACGATATATTGACCGGAAAAGCGGCCCAGGGAAACCCGGCAGAGGACAAAAAAGATCCACGCATCAAATCACCGGACTCCTTGATAGATCGGTATAAGCCCAGAGCGATCCCAGGGGATCCAACATCCCATCCCCGTGATCCTGCTGAACCCAAGTTGAATATTCCGTCTTCTCCAAGGGCTCCCTATCCTCCCCAATTTAATGTCATGGAAGTCAAATTTGAAGATCTCCGAATTACCTACGCTAAGGAAAAAGCCTCCTGGCGCCTGTATTATGAGAATGTCAACAAATGGAAAGAAGAGGCCAACGACATTTTTCAGAAATTGAGGCTGGAGTTTCTTAAATCGCGGGCCTACAAAGCAGAAGTGATTCAACTAAAAGAAGAACTCAAGAAAAAGGACGAAGAATTGGCCAATCTTAAAAAACAGATTAACAAATCCATCCGCCTACCCAGCTTTTTGAAACGAACACCACCCAACTCCCCATCTTCATTGGAATCCCCCCCCAATCCCTGACAAATCTGGTTTTTACAAACGAACAGACTTTCCTTCTCGTAGAAAAATAAGTTCGAAGAAGGCTTTCTTTTTTAGTGATTTTTCCAGGGCCTTTTTGTAGATCTCTGCTTGGATGCGGTAGGGATGAACTGTTTTCTCCATATTAGACGAATCCAACTTATTTGTTTTGTAATCAGCAATAATCCACGTTCCCTCATGTTCATAAAGAAGATCAATTACACCCCTCATGAGAACAGGTCCTTTTGGATGGATGTTTTTTTGTTGGTCAACAGGATAAAGAAAGGGGATCTCGCGACCAATAATGTTAGCGTGGGCTATTCTTTTGTATACCTCACTCTGGACAAATTGGGAAAGAATGAGTTCACATTCCTTTTTAATGGCCTCTGATTGAGCCTCTCCCGGAATCAATTCAAATAGCCTACTGTATTTCGAAATTAAATCTTTCAACAAGATCCCTTGCTTTTTTCCTTCGCTGGTAAAAAACCACTTTTCCAATACCTTATGACACAACAAACCCACCTTGATGGCATGGGCCCGTGGAAGAGGCTCCCCCTCTTCGTATATAAAGGATCCCTTCTCAACCTCTTCTTTCACCGCTGCGCCCCTGTCCCTCATCTCAGAGGTTGGGGAACTGACCATAGGAATACCTCGATGGATTTCCTCCTCCTTTCGGCGGACCTCAATTCTTTTGGCAAGAAGAGCCGGATTCCACTCCGGCGTCAATTTCTCTTTTCGTTCGGGTTGGAAAGTAGAATCTTTTTCAATCCACGGAACTTCGCTCACATTAAAAGGGCCTACTCCCTTGGCAGAAGAAGATTCCGAGAGATCTGGCCACACACCCGCCTTTTTCAAAAAGCGAGCGTATTCGGAAGTGGCCGGAGGATTTTCTCTCAAAAGACAGAACACTTTTTCTCTGGCCCGGGTTGTGGCCACATAAAAAATTCGGACCTCTTCTGCCATTTCTTTTTTTCGCATTTCTTCTTCCAAAAAGACCATGGCGCTGTTGGTGAATCGACTTTTCGGAAGCCTCAACCCAACCTGCCCGGACCGCCAATCTCGGACCACCACTGGTTTGTTGTTCATTCCTCCTTTGGACGTGCACAGATTGGGCAAAAACAAAACTGGAAATTCCAAACCCTTTGCTTTGTGAATGGTCATCAGTTTCACGGCGTTGTATTTGGCATCGGCCAAGGGATTCTCTCCCTCCTCTTTTTCATCCTCACGGTACAACTGAAACCGTTTCACAAAAGATTTTAAGCTCATGGGATGATCCTGAGACCACTTTTCTGCCAAAGATTTGATCTTCATCAGATTCGCCAATCCCTGCTCTCCATATCGTGATTGGCTCGAGAGAGCCAAAACCCACGTTTGCTGAAAAAGATCTTCGATCAAATGAGCAGCGGAAACAGTATCTGCCCTTCTAGAAAATGCCTTCAGCAAGGGAAAAAGAGATTTGAGTTTGTTTTTGTGGCATTTGGGAGTATGGCGATAATCCAAACTTGCCTGTTTTTTAAGATCGAATATCATCTGATCGGTCAAACCGCCAAGAGGAGACCGAAGGACCCCAACCAAAGCCAAGGTGTCACGGGGATCCGCTATAGCGGAAAGGAGATTCAAAAATTCTGTTACTTCAACCGTCTGATAGAAAAATTTCTCTCCCTCCGCCAAATAAGGAATATCTCTGTTTTTGAAGACTTCGAGATACTCTTCAAAAGCATTTGCACTTCTAAAAAGAAGCGCACAATCTTCATAAGCCAACGGTTTGCCTTGAATATTCTCTCCCAGGTGCTCCTTTATCCAATCTGCTATCCATTCCGCCTCTCTTCTTCGAAAAGCCCCTGCGGAAATGGTTTGATCTTCGTTTTTCTTAAAAAGGATCATCTCCATCTTACCCTGTTTCTCATTACCCCTGATGGCTTCCAAAGGAGAATAAGCAGACTGAATGTAGGGATCCGGTTTCATGAGGGCTGGAAAAATGGTGTTAACGGATTCCAACAACCCGGTATGACTTCGGAAATTATTGGAAAGAGTGACTTCCGTGGCCCCTTGATCTTTCATCTTATTTCGAAAAGATTCAAAAGCAGCCATATCTGCCCCTCGAAAACGGTAAATTGATTGTTTGGGATCTCCCACCACAAACAACCGTCCTGGTTCCAACTGAACCTCACTCCAATGGGGGGCCTGCCTCGCCGGCAGGCGGGCCTGCCTCGCCGGCAGGCGGGCCTGCCTCGCCGGCAGGCGGGCCTGCCCGTCCGTACCTTCAGCCAAATAAAACAAAATCTCCCCTTGGGCAGGATCGGTATCTTGAAATTCATCAACGAGGAAAACATCGTACTTCCGTTTGATATCCCGCCGAACCAACGGATGGTCCCTTAACAAATTTCGAGCAAAAACCAACAACCCTTCAAAAGAGAGTATTCCCTTTCGGGTGCATTCCCGACGCAAACGGATGATAAAGGGACGGAGCAGCTCCAATCCTTTTTCAAATAAGGAGCCATCCACCCAAGCCAAGGCTTTGGCCTTCCGTTTGAGGTCTTTCAATATATCACGCGCCGAGGACCACGCTTTCGGGGGTTTGTCCATACTCATCTGATCAAGCATTTCACGGTCTTCACCTGAAACGGGAATTCCCTTCAATTGGTTCTGAAAGAATTTCTCTATCGTTTCCAATCCCTCCGAAAAGGATTTCGCACGATCGGGATTAGGGAATTTCTTCTTCAAATTGGCAAGATCATCACAACAACGAGAAACAAAAGTGGTGAAATCGGTTTTCAAGGGATTTTCCTCAACAGAAACAAAAGAGGAAACAATTCCTTTGACCAGCTCCTTCATATCCGACAGAGGAATCTGATGAAGAAGGTCTTTCCATAAAACCGCTCTCTTTGCTTTCTCTCCCAATTCATGAGAAAGCCAAAGACGCCACTCCAACTCAAACAATGAGTCAAATACCTCTCCCTCATCTTCTCGAAAAGCCGGATCGACATTGGCCTGGAGGGGATAGAGCCTTAAAAGGTGTCCAGCAAAACCATGAATCGTTCCTATTTGTGCTTTTGGGATATCATTTAAAGCCCGTTCAACATTTTCTTTATATCGAGATTTGGCATCGGGAAAACTTTCCCATAAATTTGGGATGGCGTCTGGAGATGTCAGAAGAAACCGTAATTCCTTTTCCAAGCGCTCCCGCATTTCTTCAGCGGCTTTCTTTGTAAAGGTGAGGGCCACAATCCGCTCAACGGGAATTTCCTTTCCCAATATAAGAAAAAGAAGACGATTCACGAGAAGAGTTGTCTTTCCTGTTCCGGCACCAGCCATAACGATCATATTTCGATCAAGTTGGCCAATAGCGAGCTCTCGTTGATCCGCATCCGATAATATGTTTTCTTTCATTTCAACGGTGACCATTGGTTTTTTTCTCAACAGAAGACAATTTTTTCGATCGCAGGGCCGCGAGCGTCATTCCAGGTCCTTTTTTCGCTCGGTAAGCCGAAGGCCCATGGTTTTTGTGACAAACTGACTGGACCTCACACCACTGACAATATCGTTCATCGGGCAGAATAAGAAACTCCCCCTTCTTAATAAGGTCCATCTGGGTTTGGATGGTCTCCATAATGGATTTTTTGTAGCAAAGCCAGTCCTCATACGTCAATTCGGCGGGACGATCTTCCCCCCCCAACCTTTCGTACACAAAAGAAATCTTATCTGGTCTGATTCCCTTTGAAGCCAGATGATGTTGAACCAGTAAAATGTAGAGGGCCGGTTGAATTTTTAATCCTTGAAGAGAGGCCAAAAGGGGACGTCGACTTATTTGGCCTGTTTTGTAATCCAAGATGCGAACAGAATCTTTCCCTTGATCCACCCGATCGGGTTTACCAAACCATTGAATCCCATCCAAAGGGGATTCAAGCTGTGAGATGATCTCCTCTTCAAAAAAAGCGGGTTTGAGATTGTTGTCGGAAAGATATTGGAGGTCACGGCGCAAAAAATCCCGAAGATCTTGTTCCAGAAGGGACCTATAAATATCCCACAATACAGGATGAACCAACATATCCTTATGGGTCACAGGGCCAAAAATCTTTTTAAAAACAGACCCAAAATAAGCTTCAGGGAAACGGTGGATGGAATCCCTTTCTTCATCATCCCAACCGCGGTAAAAAGACTCGAAGAAATCATGAACCAGGGTTCCTTTCTTGTCGGCTGGCATTTCCTCACCAATAATATCGATTTCCAACGGTTTTAAACCCAATATTTTTGTGACATAAAACTGAAACGGACACCGACCAAAAATCTCAAGCCGCGTGGCGGAAACCAAATTATTGGGAAAAATATCCTTCATTTCCAAAGAGGAGATCCGACCATCAATAGGCCCAGGTTCTCCGAAAGACTGAAAATCGGCCAAAAATTTAAGGCCCTCCTCCAAACCAACTTCATTTTCCTTTAGATGACGCAAATACTGAAGGGCTGATGTCGAATCTCCAGCTGAAAGATATCGAAAAACAACATCTTGCATTCCAAGCGAGGAGGGGTGCGCCTGCATTATTTTTGCGTGGGTTGGTCTTGGCAGAGAATGGCTATCAGAATCCATATTGAGACCGTTATTCTCAACAAAAGCTCTCAAAAAAGAGGAGGGCCCGACCAAGTTCCCCTCTTCATCCGAACGTTGATAGGAGAGGAAAATACTCTTTGTGGCCGACTGGACCAACAAATGAAAAAGCAGCTTCTCTTCTTCTAAGGCCGGTAGTTTCTGACTGATCTTATACCCCAACCGATTCAACTGAAATCGCGCTTCATCTCTTAAGAAGGGATCTTCTCGAAGAATTCGTGGAAACACACGTTCTTCAATTCCGACAAGGAAAATTACATCAAAGGACAATCCTCTGGCTGCTTCTGCGTGAAGCAAAGAAACACCCAATGGGGAAGAATCGGAAAGAGGAATCTCTGTTGTGAGCCACCGTTCCGATAAGGTCTCCAGAAAATCTTTGCGCCGGACCTTGGATCGAAGGAGATCAAACCGACCCATATCTTTTAAACCATCCATCAGATAAGTCCATATTTGATGAGATTCAGGATCCTGCGGTTTAAAATATTGATTTAGCAAGTCAACCGATATGCGAACCATCTCTGACCACAAACCCAATCCAGGCAACTTTTCTTCTATATCAAAATTCTCAATTCCTTGGGGGAGACAAAAATCGGTACGGACCAAAAAATCTTTCTCCATCAGATTTGCGATCTCCGGATCGGTACAAGACAAAAATTGAAGAAGATGTTCCACCAAAGGAGAAGAAGCCAATGAGCTCTTAACAGAGGCAGAAAAGGGAATGTTCTTTTGTCGTAAAAGAGAAATCCATGTGTCACGAAACCTGTCTTGGGATCGGGCCACAACAGCCATCTTGGAATAGGGGATGTTCTCATCTTCATGAAATCGAATGATTTCGTTTGCGACGTTCCAGGCTTCATCTCGGACACCGGAACAGTTAAAAATATGAATATCTTGGGTTTTGGCCTTAAATTCCTGACCTTCCTCCTTAGCAGAATCATGCAGCCCTTCTTCCTGAGAAGCTTCTTTTGAAAGTGCCAGCAATACAGTATCACGAAATGATTTCGCAAAAGCATAAGCGGTATGCTCCGAAACATAGGGATAGAAAAGTCGGGCAGGGTGATATTTAACAACAGCTTCAAAAAAATCCTTCTGAAGACCTGTTAAATCATAGAACCCATAATAGAGAATCTCATCAAACTGCTTAAGGTATGTTGAATGTGGGGCCCGCTCTATCGCCTTTTTCAAAATGGCCGACCGTGGCTGGATACTGGGAAGGTTCTCGACACGATCAGAATAGAGTTGATAAAACCGAAGAAGTTGAAGCAGCCACGCCAGATCAACTTCTCTGCCCAAATAGTCCTCTTTGATGGCATCTAAAATCGAAGGGCCTTGCGAGGGAATTCCGGCATCCACCAAATCCCGAATGGTTCCTCGTATTTGAGGAGGGAATCCCTGGGGAACAACCAAATCGGATAATCCTGGGAATGGACGATCTTCTTTCACAATCATTTTGACGAGGGTGTCAAAAAACAAAGGATCCGATAAAATGGTTTTTTCAAGGCCGCCCTCTTCATCAACAAGGGATTGAGCCAAAGTAGAAAAGGTGTGAAAATGGACATTGATAAACGAAAGATTTTTCTTACCAACAAGGAGCTGAAGTCGTTCGACCAATCGTTGGGAGGGCGCCACGATAGCAACAGGTGAGAAAGGTTGAACTTTTAACTTCTGGAGATGTTGGATAAACAAGACCTCCAGCGTGGGATGAAAAGGTCCAGAATGAAGGGTTAACATAACCACCTCAATTTCAGCAATTTACCTCTCATTCGCGGAGTCCCAAAAACATGATAAAATGTATTCTAGAATTTCCCAGAAGCAGAAAGAGAAATAGGATTCAAATTTATGGTCAATTTGTTGCATCTTAATAAGTAAAACCCCTAAATTTTAAGGAATTTGAAAATTATGGATAATAATGAGGAAAAATTTTCCAAGGTCCGACCAAAATCCCGTTTAACGCGGGAGGAGCTGCTGGCTGGGAAAATCCTGCCGTCCGATCACCCAGAAAACACCTCTTCTTTGGATGACCCTCTTTTTCGGTCTCCTGATGATTTGCTGAAGAAGGCCTTAAAAAAGACACAACCAACACAATCAACAAAACCTGTCAAAAAGAATCCCTCCAGAGAATTTAATATCGAAGACTTAAAATCCGGAACGCCACTGGGCAAAAAACAGGATAAAACTAAGGAAGATACCTCATCCTTTGGTTTGGACCAAATTGAAATCAAAAATGAGCGCCCTCTTTTTAAAGAGGAAGAACCTCAAAATCGCGATGAAGAACCCCCAACTGAAAAAGAAGAACCTCCCATGATCACGGAAGAATCCATCATTTTAAAAAGAGGTGAATCTCCTCCAAAAATGGATCAAGTGGAAGAAGAGGCACAAGAAAACACAGTCGAAACCGATCCATCCGAAGACTCAACTGAACCCCGACCCTCTTTTATCTTAAATGACGATTCTCAATACTTTGATAAAAAGTTAAATGAGCAATATTCCCAACCAAGGGACAAACAGAATCTCATTTCATCGCCTCCGCCTGTTCATCAATCTCCAGCCCAAAAAGAAGATAAAGTTTCCAGAAATGATGTTCTTCTCAAAACCATTTATGAGATGAAGTATCGCCATGACAAAGAGCTGGCCCGATGGAAACTCTACGAGCAGCAGGTTAACAACTGGAAGGACCGCGTATTGATGATTGTGGGCCAACTCAAGAAGGAGCTTCTTAAGACCAAGTCAGACCTAAGTGAATTGGATGCCCTGAAAGAAATGTTAAAGACAAAGGACGAAGAACTCCGAAAGCTGAAACACAACCCAAAGAAAAAAGGGAAATAGAATCCCTACTTAATCCCCACCGAAGCTTCAACAACGTTAAAAGCATGATCCCCTATCTTCTCAAAGCTCGTTAGCATATCTGAGAAAATAATCCCCGCATATGGATCGCATGTTCCTTTGGTTATCCGATCAATATGTTCGCCTCGCAAACGATACCGCAAATCATTGAGTTGATTCTCTCTGAGTATGGCCTCATCCAATATTTCTTTTTCGGTTTTCGCCATCTCTTCTTTAATCGGTCGAACCGTTTCCAAGGCTTTTACGGCCATGGTTTTTAAGTCTGATAATCCCTGCTGACTAAATTGCAAATTCTGCTCTTTCGAGCGGTTAAAGAGCGTGGCCAACTTCTCACCATGATCTCCCATTCGTTCCAAATCATTGATCATACTGAGCAAAGACAAAACCTTTCTGTTGCTGGCAGTAGACAAATGTCCGTGGGTCAACTTAGAAAGATAGGCATTGATTTTGTGCTCGAGCTGATCGGTAACCTTTTCATCTTGCAAAATGGAGGAGATGGTTTTATCCAATTTCTTTCGGTCAACTTCTTTATCCAAAATTCCAACCACTTTTTCTAGCATCGCAATTACCACATCGGTCATCCTCTCCACTTCCTTCTGCGCCGCCTCAACTGCCAATTCGGGCGTATCCGACAGAGGGGTCGACAAATAGAGGAGATCGCTTTCGTCTCTCGCCTTCCGTTCAGGCAAGATCATCATAATAAAACGTTCCAAATGTCTGATGAACATTAATGCAACCATGGTATTAACGATATTAAATATGGTATGAAACGCAGCAATATGAGTGGGAATGGTCAAAAGGAGAGCCTGTTCGGACTGAGCAAAGGGATTTCCAGGAATGAGAAAATCCACAAGTCTCACAAACGGATTAAAAAGAACAACAGCCCATATAACCCCTAGGATATTAAAAAAGAAATGCCCAACAGCAGCGCGGCGGGCATTGAGAGGGGCTCCAATGGCGGCGAGGTTCGCCGTAATGGTGGTTCCGATGTTCTCCCCCAAAACCAAGGCAACCGCACTTTTGTATCCGATCAGCCCCGTGGCGGCCGCCGCCAACGTAACGGCCATCATCGCACTTGAAGACTGGAAGATCATTGTGAAGAGAGCCCCAAGAAGAACCAACATCAATCTCGGTCCCAGTTGATCCGATCCAAAGGTACCAATGAGATTGGTGACAAAGGGAGAATCGGTTAGATTCGGAATGGTTTGCTTAATAATGGACAGTCCCAAAAACAGGAGCCCAAAACCCACCAAAACCTCTCCAATACGATGAGGCCACCGCCATCGTCGGATAAATTGACTAAAAAATCCAATTCCAATAATGGGCAAAGCGAATTTTGTTACTTTTACTTTAAAACCCAAAAGACTCACAATCCATCCTGTTGTGGTCGTCCCAATATTGGCTCCAAAAATGATCCCGAGGGATTGATACAGTGACAAAAGCCCGGCACTCACAAAACTCACCACCATCACCGTTGTTGCACTTGATGACTGAACTGCACAAGTAACCAGAAACCCCACCAGTGTTGAACTCATTCGGTTTTTGGTGGCCATATTCAATAGTTGTCGCAATCGCCTTCCCGCTGCCTTCTGAAGACCCTCTGACATCACTTTCATTCCATAGAGAAAAACAGCCAATCCACCAAGAAGATCTAAGGTAATACTCAGCGCTTTCATATATTTAAAAAATTCCCTCCCATAAAAATTTACATCCTATAACGAACAAAAACGTAAGGACGAAACGGCGAAAAAGGGTTTGTGATAGTTTTTTGACAATCCGCTTCCCAATCTTGGCTCCCACAAAAGCCACAACAATGAGCAGAGGGATCAAATAAAGTTTTTCAAACCCCTGAAAAGCTCCGCCATAAAGGTAGATGGGAATTCGTGTGAGATCGATCACCGCGGCAATGAGAGCCGATGTCGCGATATAGGTCTCTTTGTCCAGATGAAAAGCAGTTAAGAAAGCCGAACGAATGGCACCACCGGTACCTATCAGTCCAGCCACAAACCCAGATGAGGCTCCGCCGAGGATCGAGACTTTTGGTGATGCCTTTAAACCGAAGGTGGGGTGAATCAAAGAAACAACGACAAAAAAAACAAGAAAACCACCAAAAATTGTTTTCAGAAGAACCAGGGGGAGATAATGGTGAAGAACGGCTCCGGCAGCAGTAAAGAGAAGGCTGGCCAATCCAAATTGCCAAAAAAGAGGCCAATGAACTTTTCCTCGAAAGACCCAAACTTTGGAAAGATTTCCAAACAAATGAAAAAGGGCCACAATGGCAATAGCCGCTTTGATATTCATTATAAAGGTAGCCACGGGCGTTAACACCGTGGCCGAACCAAAGCCTGCCAATGTCCCTACAAGTTGGGCAACAAAGGATGATAGAAGGAAAATAAGGTCAGTCAATTTATTAAGGAAACAAAGTCAATTGTTCCCCTTTTTGGGGAACCTGTTTCTTTCCGGATTCATGGGATGATACCCTAGAGAACGGTAGGATGTCTATAGCCCTGTCACACAATCGTTCGTAATACCTTATATCATACTCATAATGATCTTCAACAAACGACAAAGGAACGATCCGCCAATCCTTTATGGCATCCTTTTCTTGAACCACGATATAGCGAATTATTTCTCCGGGATGAATATCCACGCCACTCGCCGCGCATTTCTTTGCTGCCAAGGCCGAAAGGGTGTCATGAACATATTCTGAGGGCTCCTGGCTCAACCGAAAGCTGATGGCCAATTCAAGAGGAGAGACATGCCCGGAGCGAAGTCGATCTCGAAAACTCTCCACAATGCCCTCTAGTTTGGGCTGAAGTCGCTCCAGTTCTACCAATCCCCTGGCTTTGGACATAACCGCCAAGAGGGCCTGTTGAAGATCCACAATGAATGGGGGTGTGTCGTGACGCCTGAGTTCAATTCCTCGAACTTTGAGATCTCCATTGATGAAAGCGCCAAAATACCGATTGGGAACCCCCACCCGGGCATTTTCACGAGAAGGACAAAACCGAATCCAACGATACCGACCCTCAAATCCAAGAGGAAGTCCGGTCCGATCCTCAATTTTCTGTCTCAATCTCTCAATATCTTCATCACAAATTCCTTTTTTACTTAGCCACAAGGAATCAATAATGGCATGGAGAAAATGGAACCCTTCTTCCTCCGCTGCTTCTTTGGCCTTTAAAAGAGCCTCTCGGCTATAGGCATTCACACACTCATGCGCCTCAATCCGTCCAAACCGAGCGTTTCGAAACCCCAAATATCCAAAACACGTGACCAAAGCCCATTTAAAAGCCTCACTTCGACACCGATAAACGGCTTTGTTAGGGTGGTCTGCTGCAATCCGTTGTTTGTAGAGTCTCCTTTTCTTTACAATAGGGGCCAATGTTTGGGGAATAATACCCTTTCGATGCCGACATATATGATGAGAGATTTCTGGAACCTTGTTATCGGGACAACAATCGCAATTGATCGCCTCTGGAGTGACATTGTGTCGAATCATAATTTCGGGATACATGGACACGAAATCGAACTCAATCAGGTCTTCATGCCATCCGATTTCAGGCTCATAAACAAGTCCCCCTCGATCAGAAGAAATCAACTCATCACCTTGCCGAAAATCCTCTGTTTGTCCTTTATCCATGGGAATCAAATAATCGTTCTGAACCGCCCATTCCTGTTGAATGGAGCTAAGGGACGTTCCAATGGTGGTTCGGGCAACACGCTGAAAAGGAATTTTGGCAACCCGTCCAATTTCAAACAACCCCTCCAACTGACTGTGACGGATCGTAAAACTGTTTCTGGTGTCAAGATGCAAGCGGCCAAACAAAAACCGGGGTCCGGCTCGATAATGAATCTGCCCATAGGAAAAATAGGTTCGATGGGAAGCTGATGCCATTCCCCTCTGCGGATCACGGGAAAACAAAAGGGGAATACCGGTGCGATTGGAATGCATCTGCAAACGGGGCATAATATAACTATCTCCCCAATCTGTTAGAAGAATATCCGGATCCCAATCCTTCATGTGGCGATTGAGACTATGAATCAGCTCTTCTTCGGATTCATTGAAAAGATAGCTGGTTCCCTTCCCCAATTCGCGACCCAGGGTCAACAAATACCCCCCCCTCCGACCGCTTCCTTTAGATCCCCCAGGGCACTGATTGGGATCCATATAAGAGGATTCTTCTCGTTTTTCATCATGAAGAGATTCAAAACCAAGGTAAGCATACCGCAAAGGAGGAAATTCATAATCCAAGGCCCAACAGGAATCATCCTTCTGCCATTCCTGGAGGACGCCATTGGCATCCACAGAATAAAAACAATGCGCCAAGGGAAACAAACCTCGTTCGTAAAAATAGTACTGGGTGAGATTCAAATCCGCATTAAAAAGCTCAATCTTCCGATGAAGGGAAGCGGTTTCAACAGAGAGCCGAAGAAGATGATCAACAACACGTGAATAAAAGAGAGGATTGTGAACCCGGATCTCGATGACAACACAAGATCTATTGGTAAAAAAATCCTTCTTTTCCACGGGTTGAAATGAAAAATGAACAAGGAATTGCTGCAAAGCCTGACGAACCAATGCCACATCGTGACGCTGAACTTTCAAAATGAAAGGAGGTGCCCAATGATCAAAATAACAGGAAATCCGCCCATTTGCATCCAATATCCACACGCGCATCCCGTGGGAATCGGGGTACGCATCAAGAATCCATCCTTCATGGTATTGGGGAATTGGCATGGTTGTTGTTAGAAAATGAATCCTTTAAGGTATAAGGATCATAAAATGGATTGAAAGTTTGAAGCTTGAGCATTGAGAATTTTTAAGGGATTGGGCCTTCGGAATTCTCAATCCTCATTGAACCAAACTCTCAATCCATTTTATGATGCAGGCTCGAAGGCCAGGATCACAGTATTTATTCAGCGTCACAACACGCGGCAAGCAGAGGGTGATAAAGGACGGTAAAATTCTCCAAGAGGGGAGTTACCCCCCCTCTTGGTTTTTTCTCCCTCGAAGAGAAATCTCAAAATCGTGCTGTTGTTTCTTTAGTCCCCTTATTTCTTGTTGGAGACCAACCATCATGGAGAGGCAATGGGCCTCAAATGGTAGCAGCCGAGAGGCCATTGAGGCTGCCATCGCATGGCGACGCGCGTAGCTCCACACATCATCAAAAGCTTCTTGATCTTCTTTCCGAAGCGCCCGTCGATAACAACGCCAGGCCTCTTCTTCTTCGCGCAAAATCTGAATTTGTGTGGGTAAGGTGCGTCCCATGGTTCACTCCCGAAAAAATCAGAAACCAATGGCCACTGGCTCCCGGTTTCCATTTAAAAATGACTCAAAAGCAGGAACCATGGGAGGCTGTGTAACCACCATCCGATCCGCCAGATTTAAGACCGTTGGCAAGAAATGCTCCCGCTGTTTGGGAACCGCATAACGAGGATGAAGAGCCAACACAACAGCACGTGTTTTAAGAAAAGACAATTGTCGCATGAAATCCCGAAACGCACGCTGAACATCTCTTTCTTGTATCTCAGGATCGTAGAAAAGACTCATAAGATCAGAGATAATCACCAAAGGAACACGCACCATCAATTGAGAATCGACCACTGAGCCTGCCTGCCCGTCCGGTATAAACGTGCGCAATTGCGTTGGATTGGGAATTTTCTTAAGCATCTGTTGGAGTTGAAACGCTGTAAAAGGACGGGCTACCTGGAGAGAGCGCAGGATTCGGACAGGGCTTAAACCCCGCTGGGCTGCCACACGCGCCATATGATAAGGATCAAATATATTACCGGAATCAATCCACATTAATTTTCCAATCGCTACCTTGGCTTTCTTTTCGAAAGGAAGGGAATCTGTTGACCCCGTTTCTGTCCACATGGAAAGACGTCCAGATGGAACCCCCATCTCTCTTTGAAGAAATCCCACCAATCGGTCAAGAAGCATCGGAGCCAAACTCCGGGTACCTGACATCACGTAGAAACCTGGTCGCACCGAACCCGATGTCAAAATATCTGGCAAGGACAAAGGGGTTTCCCCCCTTTTAAAGGGAACAGCGGATTGATTTTGATAAGCCGTTTGTATATTCATCTTTTTTCTCCTTCAACCTCTCATATGCTGGGGGTTGTCATCATTTGTAATGTCGCCTGAGTTCAACCACCACGCCCACAATGGAAAAAGGAACTCCGGAGATAGGTTCATAGGCTGCATTGGCCGGCTCCAAAAGGGTACGATTGCCGTCTCTTCTGAATCGTTTGACCGTGGCCTCGTCTTCCACACGGGCCACCACAATATCCCCCTCTTCTGCCACGGATTGAATGCGAACAATCACAAGATCGCCTTCCAAGATACCCGCATCCACCATGGAATCGCCCCGAACACGAAGAGCAAAATGCTGCGAAGGGGTTCGCTTGGATCCAACCGCCACATGACCTTCCACATCTTCCAAAGCCGCATGCAGGGGCCCCGCATGAACGCGGCCAAGAATGGGAACCTGCTGAGCGGCAATGGGAAGACGAAGTCCGCGTGCTTTGGTTTGATCCTTTTGTAGAAATCCTTTCCGGCGAATGGCCTCCACTTGATCTTGAACCGTGCCCACAGACAAATCCAAATGAGCCCCAATCTCCCGCAAAGAAGGAGGGACTTGATAGACTTCAACATACTCTTGAATGAAGTCGTAGATGAGTTTTTGTTTCGGTGTTAGCTCTTTCATAAGGATCACAATATACCCTACATATGTAGGGTATGTCAAGTGGAAATTTATTTGAAGTCCATCCTTATTATTAGGGGTAAATCGATGCTTTGTTTCAAATTTCGAGTTTAGAATTTCAATAGGGTTTAGTGCTTAGTATTAGGATTAGGGTTTCGACGAGACAGCCTGTTTTTGAAATCCTAATCCTAATACTAAGCACTAAACCCTAATGAAATCCGAAATCCTAAACTGGAAACAAGAAACGGACAGGAGCAAACAACTGGGATTTTACTTCTGTTTCGCCTTTGATTTGGTTTGGAAGAGTTCTTCTCCTGCGGCATAGAGAAGAGCTTCGGGGAGTTTGTGGGAGCTGGGGTAGTAGACCACACCAGAAGAGATGGAAAATTTCTCATTGGCATACTGGGATGTTCCTTCAAACAAATCTTGTGAAACCGTGTGACTCACGCGCTGAGTAACCTCATCGACTGTGTTTTCATCTGCTGGGATAAGAACCGCACAGAACTCATCGGCCCCAGATCGAAATGCTTCATCATAGATTCGGATGGAACGACGAATGGTATTGGCCACTTTTTTCAAGAACTTATCCCCCTCCTGCTGGCCATACCGATTGTTGAATTCAATAAAACCATCGATATCCCATAAAACAAGCGCCATTTTCTCACGTTTACGATCACACTGTCCCATCAATTCCTTGAGACGCCGAATAAGATGTTCGTGATTGTAAAGGTTGGTAATAGGATCCCGTAAAGATACATCAGAAGGACCACCCTCTTTTTCATCTTTCTTATCCTGGGGTGAAGAAGAGGACCCACTTTTTTTCAACAAAGAGAGCCGTCCAAAAACAATCACTCCAAGAAGAATGATAACAAGCAAAATCAGAAAAACATTAAGTGCCATGACCAGATTTTAACAAACAATGTGCGGTTTCATTAATTTTTTAAAAATTGAATTGCTCTGACAAAAGGGATCAAGAAAAAAAAGTTGTGAAATATTTTCTAAATTAGTGGACATTTTTAAAAACTAAATTTACAATCTCACAAGATCGAAGTTACAAAATAACGGTACCACAGAAATAAATTCCGTTCTACCCTGCTCAAGGAGGAATGCTAAGTGGCAAAGAAAAAGAAGAAAGCAGCTAAGAAAAAAAAGAAAAAATAACCGTCGTTATAAATAAGAAAGAGACCGTTGGGTTTATTATTCATCCAACGGTCTCTTCTTTTTTATAGGGACCCGAGATCTCTCCCTTCCGCTCTTCTTCCTTAAATCTTTTTATTTCTCGCCAGAGCCCAATCCATCATCCTAGGAAAAAAAACATTTAACCAGTGAAGGGCCTTGGAATCGAAGGTAAGAAGGACCTCCCTCTTCTCCTTCTCAAGGGCCCGTACAATCTGCCGACCAATTTTCTCAACTGAATGAAGTTGATGGGTGCGCACATGGCCCTTCTTGTTGTTCTTAAAGAAAGGGGTATTGACCCCCGGAGGACAAAGTGTGATCACACGAATATTTTTTCGGCGTAGCTCCGGACGAATTGATTCTGTTAATCCCTGCATGGCAAACTTAGATGAGCAGTAAACAGCATTAAGAGGAACCCCTCTTTTCCCAATACAAGAGGAAACAAATACCAGTTGACCTCCCCCTCCCTTTTCCATGATCGGGACCGCTGCCCAGACGCTGTAAATTGCGGACATAAAATTTATTTCAAGGGTATCGCGCACATCTTCTTCTCGATTCTCCATGAGAGTCCCCTGTGCCAGGGAAACACCAGCATTATTAATGTAAACATCCAACCGTCCAAACCGCTGAAGGGTTTGCTCAACAATCTTGGAATGATGATTCCGCTTGGACACGTCAGCTTGAACAGCAATGGCTTGTTCTCCCTTGGGATCAATCCGTTGTGCCAAATCATCCAAGACCTGCTTGGTTCGCGCTACCAAAACCAACCGGCTTCCTTTGCGGGACAGCTGAAGAGCCAATTCTTTTCCGATACCACTGGAGGCACCCGTTATAACAACCACTTTGTCTTTGAAATCCATGATCTAATGATAATAAAAAAGGCGCATCCTTCCTTTCGGAAAGATGCGCCTTCTTAATTTAAGAACGAGAAATGAAACTGTTTACTTCAGGTGCTTTGCAATTAACTTCGTCATCTGGAACATGTTCACTTTCTTTTTGCCCCCAAAAACCGGCTTTAGGTTGGCATCAGCAATAATGCTCCTTCTGTCCTTCTTATCTTGCAATTTTTTCCTTTTGATGTAGGCCCATACCTTCTTTGTAACCGCAGTTCGAGGCAGGGGCTTGTTGCCCACGATTTTGCCCAGAGCAGGCGAAGGTTTTAAGGGTTTCATAAATGCCTTATTTACTTTTCTAGCCATTCTTCCTCCTTAAAAAGTTGGTCAGCCTGGTGTCTCCATTTAGACTCTGCCACGACTGCTTAACCAATCTATCTCTTTTACGAAGGAATTTCTACGAAAAATATGAGTCTTTGGCTATAGGTTTGTTAATGAAATTTGGATAGCTCTAATTTATTTATTAAAAGGATTCCACATGAGGTAGACATGCCGCTCTTCGTTTTGGACTCCGTTTCTCCAACGTGGATCCGTTGACTCAAAAACAAGGAACCGCCCGTCATCTGAAAAAGAAGGATTATCACAACTTTTGTTGCACACGACTTGAAATTGGTTCTTTTTTCGATCCATGATGATGAGGCCACCGGAGTCTTCTTTTTCAAAACCCCGAAATACAAAAGCCAAATACCGACCATCGGAACTTAAAGTCGGGCTATGAGCCCCTCCCTTGAACCGATCCTTTGTAATGTTTGTTATGGTTTCCGATTTTCGGTCGAATAAGTATAGGTCGGAAACGGTAATTGCAACAAAAGGGTCGGACATATCCTTCTTGAATCCTTCAAATACCAAAAAGCGAGCTTTCCCATCCATCGCAAATTGTCCCACCCGTTTCTTTTCAAAATCAAAGCCGAAGGCATGGGAATCAATGCGATCCATTTTTTTCTTTTTTCGATCATATAAGTAGAGATGAAAGGAAAGAGAGACATCAGAAATAGAAGGATCCAGATTGGTGGCCGCCGATTTAAAAGCCACAAAACGGCCATTGTGACTCAAAATGGATTGAAAACTCTGTCGATCTGCAGGTTCCCCCTCTTCGGTTTCACTTACCAGTTCCAATTTTTCTTTTTGAAGATCAAATACATAAACGGCCCGAAAGGCATTCTTTTGACGGGAGAGAAAACGGGAGGCATCTGAGGAAAAGGAGATGACTTTTCCTGTTTTGTTAAGAACTGGATTGAGATTCTCTCCTTCCGATATGCTGATATTGGGATCGCTCGTAATATAGGTCAAATCTTCCCTTAGGGCATCGAAAAGAACAATATCGGATTCTCTTGGCGGTTCACCACGGACAGCGGAAGCCGAATAGGAATGAAAAACAACGAATCGACCATCGGAACTAATCTCTGGAGCGCCATTGGCATATTCTTTACCGGGATACTTTATTCGGCTTAAGGTCTTCTTTTTGCGATCCACCATATAAATATCCCATTGACGGTTATCATCATCGGGCGTGAGACGGGCTTTGGACTGAAAAACAACGAATCGTCCATTTTTGCTTAATCGGGGATGGTAACTCTCTCCTTGAATCTGTCTTCCCTGGTCAGAGGGTGCGCTTAACCATTCGATCCCTGCTCCTAGCAAAGGACCATATCCCAGAGAAACGATAAGGATGAGGGCTATCGGAAATTTTATTCTTATCAATTCATCCACTCCCATGCACTTTGATGTGCGTCAATTTTATCAATGTAATCTAGAAAATTTTTGTAGAAGGGGTGCCCCCCAATGGTAGAGCTGTCACCCACAACAATGAGAAGACGTCTGGCACGGGTCATTCCAACATTCATCCGTCGCGTATCGTTTAAAAAACCCACCTCTCCCCGTTGATTGCTCCTCACCAGGCCCAATAAGATAATTTCTTTTTCTCGACCCTGAAAACTGTCAATGCTACCGATTTCCAAGTGTTTCTCGCGGCACAACAATCGCAACCGTTTAACCTGGGCCACATAGGGCGTAAGAATCGCAATTTTTGACGCGGCCACACCACTAAACCTTAGGCCGCTGAGGATCTTTTGAATGAGTTCTGCCTCTCCCTCATTTTCTCGGCTTTCTAAGAGTTCATTCCACGTTTCTTCGAAACCGGTTCCAGCTGTATCAATAAAATAGAGCGGATTTTTGGTCAATCCGGACTCTTTGACTCCCTCCATTTGGTTGGCGGTATGGGAAGCCACGGTTTTATCGGCGATCAGCTTTCCTTCATAAAATTGTTGAGAAGAAAATTCCATAATGACGTTATTCATTCGGTATTGATACCGCAGAAGGGTTTGGAGTTTATTTGGGAGAAGATCTTTTAGGCGCTCAAAAAGGGTTGTTGAGAGTCCATTCTCAGCGGCTTCTCTGGAATAAATCGTTGGAGGCAACTGACAGGAATCTCCAGCAAAGACCACCTTTTTCCCATGGGTAATGGGAATCCACGATAAAGGTTCCGTGGCTTGAGAAGCCTCATCCATAACCACCAGATCAAACTTTTCTTTGGAAAGTTGGGGCCCAATTCCACCGTGGGTGGCCAAAACCACTTGTGCTTGGCGAATGATCTGGCGGCGAATCGCAAACTCATGGTTGCGGGCGGCTTTCCACAACTCATCAATTTGGGCCTGCATCTCTTCGATTTCACGATACCGAATACCTCTCCCTCGCTCTTTTTTGCGACGCATCTGTGTGATCAACCGATGACGCTCTTCATCCATTTCCTGAATCTCTTCTTGTCCTTCATGTTCCTCCTGAAGAGCGGAGAGGGTCACATGATGCAATGGTTCCAACACACGGGCAGGGTGACCCAAACGAACCAAGCGATAACTTTCAGAAAGAAGCTTCTCAACCATGTTGTCTACGGCAATGTTGCTCGGAGCCGATGCCAAAACCCGATATCCTTGGCTGACCGCCTGGCGGATAACTTCGATGAGTACCGTGGTTTTACCCGTTCCCGGTGGTCCATGAATGATGGCCGTATCAGCGGTGGAGAAACATTTCTGGACCGCTTCAATTTGATATTGATTAAGCTCCTTATTATAAATGGTTATGGGAGGAGCCTTCTCAAGGACGGGCTTCTCCAAACCCAAAAAAATCTCTCGAAGACGAACGAGGTCGGGACGACCCGATCGACGGGCTTGCCTCAAGGCCTGTTTCATGCGGCGATAGGTGGCATCACTTCCAATCATATCCAACTGACAACTTCCTTTGGGGATGGGATTGGGGGAGGGTCCATTGAGGGCCACTGTTACATGAAATTCGTCAACATCATACAATGTTCCATCAACGGGTTTTAAGGAAGAGGGTGGAGGGTAAGTCAACAAAACATTGTCACCTTGGTTCATGGCATGGAAAGGAGACAACCCCTCTGCTGAAACCTGTGATTTGGTGAGGACCAAAAGTGGAATCCCCCCCACCCCCACATCATCTCCTGTAATTTGAAGACGGGTGACGGTTTTCCCAAGGGATTCGCGAACCTGGAGAGGGAATCGCTCAAGCTCACGCTTGTTTTCCTCTTTTTCGGCTTCCCGCTCGATTTCCACCAGCTCAAGTAAATTTTCAAAGTGATCGATTGTCATAATGGAATGTTATAATTAATTCAATGTTTTGTCGGAGGATGAAATGTCAAAAAAACAAACTTTTGCAAAAGAATTAAAAGGCCTGGGAAAAGATCTTTCCAAAGCGTTTAAAATCATGTTGTCCAGTGAGGAATTTAAGCACTTAGAGAAAGAAATTGCGACAGGTGCCAAAGCCATCTCAAAAAGTCTACAAAAAAGTCTTTCTGCCGCACGGAAGAGCCCTTCAACCAAAAAGTTGAAAACCCGCCTCAAACGTGTTGTCAAAGCTGGAAAGAAGGAAGGAACCGAAAAAGCCCGAAAAGCCCAAACAACAGCCACCAAGGGCCTCAGAAAAGCGCGGCACGCCATTCGGAATCTTCAAAAGAAAAAATAACCTTAATCTCTCGTTTCAAGTTTCGGATTCCGAAGTTCCGGTTTCGAGCTTACTAGAACTCAGGGGTTCGAATTAGGGCTTCAAGGACTCAATTGCCCCACGAAAGGAATTACCAACTTAAATGTGACAGGTTTTTGGTTCGTTGAAGTTCTGATTCTAAGTTCGAAATCCTAGTAAGCTCGGAGCTCGAATATCTAATTATGAGTTCTTATTAAAATAACCACACACCGCAGGCGAGTGGAAATACCATGCCATCCAAAAAAGAGGAAGGATCATGAGGATGGTCGAACCCCAAACGGTCCAGGTTAGGATTAGGGGGATATCTTTCACCAGGCCGGCTTCGACCAAGGCAGGGATTCCTAACGTGTTGGACATATGCTGAAAGAAGGCCACGATATAATGGGCGGCAGCGACCAAGCCCAGCATGGAAACCACATTAAAGACAGAAAGGACCAGCCTCCCGATGTTCTTCCGGATTAAGAAAAACCAGGAAGCCCAACAAATTCCGATGGAAAAAGTAAGCTGACCGAAGGTTAAGGGAACATAATATCGAATAACCTTTTCAACCATCATTTGAAAGCCGGGAATTTGTGAATAGGGTTGCTTATCAAACAGCGTTCGAATGTGGTCGACCTGGAAAAGAGACGGCAAACTTAAGATTCCCAACAAAACCCCCAAAGCGCCAAGGACAAGCCAAGACCACCCGATCAGAAGGAAAAATCGAGGAGATTTTGACGGTGGGGTACCAGCTGAGGCTTGATTCAAATTTTCTTCCATGGCCAAATTTATATAAAATATATGTATCCCTTTCGAGTAAAATCGCTTGAATGAGAATTTCCTAACAAATCCGAAATTCGTGGCTTGAATTTCGGATTATTTTTTCGGAGAACGAACTAAAATGGCACCCAAAACAATTATTGAGAAAATCTGGGACAATCATATTGTTCATGAAGAACCGGGGAAGGCGTCAATCCTTTACATTGATCTCCACTTGGTTCATGAAGTCACCAGTGCCCAAGCTTTTGAAGGTCTACGCCTCAACAAACGAAAGGTAAGAAGGCCCAACCTGACCTTCGCCACCATGGACCACAATATCCCGACAACAGATCGGTCAATTCCTATTCAGGATCCTTCCTCTAAAAAGGCGGTTGACACCCTGGCACAGAATGCAAAAGAATTTGGCGTTACCCTCTTTGATATGTTGAATCCGAACAGTGGCATAGTTCATGTGATTGGACCTGACCTGGGGATAACACAACCTGGTAAAACCATTGTCTGTGGGGATAGCCATACATCCACACATGGCGCGTTTGGGGCCCTGGCCTTTGGGATTGGAACCAGTGAAGTGGAACATGTCATGGCCACACAATGTCTTCAACAATTTAAGCCCAAAACCATGGAAATCCGTATTAATGGAAAGCTACCCCATGGAATCACGGCCAAAGATGTCATTTTGCATGTCATTCACAAAATAGGAACAGATGGCGCCACCGGTTATGTCATTGAATACACTGGGGAGGTGATGCGATCCTTCTCAATGGAAGAACGGATGACCGTCTGCAACATGACCATAGAAGCCGGTGCCCGCGCTGGCTTGGTTTCACCCGATGAAAAAACCTATTCCTATCTAAAAGAGAAACCACAAGCTCCGAAAGGTTCAAACTTTGATGAAGCGGTTAAGAAGTGGGATCAGCTCAAAACCGATCCGGGAGCTCATTATGATACGGTCATTGAGTTTGAGGCCAAGGATATTCTCCCCCAAATTACATGGGGAACCAGCCCCGGCATGGGTTGTGACATCGCAGGAAGGACCCCTGATCTCGAAAAGGTATCCGATCCCAACCTCAAACAGACTTATGAGAAAGCGTTGGCCTATATGGGTCTTAAAGCCAATCAACCGCTAAAGGGTTTGTCCTTGAATCGTGTTTTTATCGGAAGTTGTACCAACGGCCGAATTGAGGATTTGCGGGCCGCCGCCAAGGTGATCAAAGGCTATAAGGTGGCGAAGACCGTCAGGGGCATGATTGTTCCGGGTTCTCAACGCGTTAAAGCCCAAGCAGAAAAAGAAGGCTTGGATAAAATTTTCACAGAAGCTGGTTTTGAATGGCGCGAATCTGGGTGCAGCATGTGTTTGGGAATGAACGAAGATATCCTCATCCCACAAGAACGCTGTGCCTCAACCAGCAACCGAAACTTCGAAGGCCGCCAAGGAAAAGGCGGTCGAACTCACTTGGTAAGCCCCGCCATGGCCGCCGCCGCAGCGGTTAAGGGGGAGTTTGTGGATGTGAGGGAGTGGGCGTACCGGTAAAAAGTTGTTTGGAATTTCTTTTGGATTTTGTGCTTGGTCTTGGATCTTCAGGGTGAGTGGCCACTTAAAATTTACAGAACCCATAAGATCAGACATTTGGTTCCTTGAATGATCAAGAATTCCAAGCACAAAATCCAAAAGAATATTTAAATTTCAATTTTCATTAACCAAACAGGAGTGCCCATGCAACGCTTCACTCAACACAAAGGCCTCACCGCCACCCTGGATCGACAACATGTCGATACCGATCAGATCATCCCCAAACAATTCCTGAAACGGATTGAGAGGACGGGATTTGGTCAATTCCTCTTTTACGATTGGCGTTATTTAGAGGATGGGAAGACACCCAATCCCTCCTTTGAATTGAATGCGCCCCGCTTCAGAGGAGCCAGCATTCTCATCACGCGCGACAATTTTGGGTGTGGGAGTTCAAGAGAACATGCCCCCTGGGCCATCTTGGAATACGGATTCCGGGCTCTTATCGCTCCCTCCTTTGCAGATATTTTTTATAACAACTGTTTTAAGAATGGGATTCTTCCGGTTGTCTTGGACGGAAAAACTGTTGGCCGACTATTTGAGGAGATCAAGGAAAAGGAAGGATACCAACTGGAAGTTGATCTTGAAAAACAAATTCTAAAAACGCCATCTGGTGAGGCCATCTCTTTTGATATCAATCCCTTCCGCAAGCATTGTCTTTTGAATGGCCTCGATGATATTGGTCTAACCCTGCAACAAGAAAAAAAGATCACGACCTACGAGTCCACCCACCCCATAACATAATCCCAAAGGATTAACGAAGCGGATTTGTTAATTCTTTGGATTCAACAGCCACCAGTTCCATTCGGATTGTGGTAAGGAAGGTTTGGAGTGGTACAACCATCAGAAAAAGGAAGAGGATTCCAATAGCGAAGCCCAGGACCACCAACACGGTTCCAATCAGGATTTTCGCAACCCAACCCAACTTGACCATAAGGGCCACAAGACCCCCTCCAATCAGAAGAGTGGGCAATCCCACAATCAACCCCACAATGAGAAGTCCAATAAAAAGGGCCAAACCAAAAGCAATGCAGAAAACAATATAGAGGAGAGTATAGACAACAGCTTTCCCGACATTATCCATCAGAAATCGACAGATTAACTTAATCGCGGCAGTGGCACGAAGATTTTTCCCGTACATAACAATGGGAAGAAAGGCATCAAGCAACCAATAGAAAACAATCCAAATAAGGATGATAACGAAAGAGCCCGCCAAACCGATAAGAATGTTTTTTAGATTCAATTCCGAGGGGCTCCCAATCATCAAAAAATAGTAGGCAAATCCAGCAACAAAGGCGATCAGAAGGGGAACATAAACCAAAAGGATTTTGAATCGAAAAAAAGAGTTACCAACCTCTTTTGTTTCTCTCCAAAAACGTCCAAACCAGACCTCCCCTTTGACAAGAGAGGAATAAGTCATCATGGTAAATCGACTCGAAATCCAGAGCCACAACAATCCCAAAAATAACATAAGAACCAAAAAGACAACAGAAGCCATAATAATCCACTTTTTTTTCTCATCCCAAAACTTTTTTAACTTACTGATTCTCTCATCCACTTCTCCTGTAACCTGACCAAGCTGTTCCGGCGCAGGATCGGGAAGACCTATCTGATTATTGGTCACTGTGGCTTGATCATCTTGATTAACTTCAATTTTGGCCTTCCGATCAGGCGAACCTGCTGGAAAATTAAAACCCGGGAAGCTGGCACAACTCCCCGTTAGCATGTAGAGCACAAGCAATTTCAACCAGAATATTTTTCGGATGGGCCAGAGGAGTTCCCTTGTTCGTTTAAAGGCCTCATCAATACACTTAAGAAAGATATCCATTATCTTTTAGAATTCTCCATTAAAGTAATCATCATATGATTTTTCTTTTCCTCTTTTTGCGCTCCATGCCATTCGAAAATGGACCGTTATGGTATCCAAAGGGGATTCATCTGTAATAACCCTTGTTGTGGCGTTGGAGGCTTCTAGGTCAGGATAGGAATTACCCAAAAATCCCCCCAGTCCCAATCCAAACAAAATATTGTGCTTTTTATCATAAAAATCAAGAACCAAAAGAGGAGAGTACAAGCCCGTCCCCCATCCCGTTTTTTCACCTGACGCCGATCCAAGTGACGGACCCTTTAGATCAAAATCAGTTTTGGCATGGAAACCACCAAAAGCCAAGCTTAATCCAAAAAATTTATAAAAAAAGGAAACCCGCGGACCAATAAAAGGAAGAACAATCGAACTGGTTTCGGCTTCCAGCTTTTCCCCGTTCGATGCGGTAAAGTCAAAATCTCGTTTGATAACACCCCCCCCCACAACAAAGCCAACCCGAACAAATCGATTAAGAGACCAAAGCCGTGAGGCCATCACCATCCCGCCCCCATCCAGAGGATAATCAACGGCAATCTCATTAAAAACGTGACGTTCCGCAAAAACCAGATTACGCCCCGCACTCCACATAAGAGAAAACACAAAGAGGATGACCAAGGGCCTTATTCGAAGTTGCGGGATTCCAAAAAATGTTAATAATTTGAACATCTTTTTCTCAATACTTTTTCAATATGACCTTCAGATCTCGCCGGGATGCAGCCAATTTAACCCAGCAACGACCTTCCTTCCATTTGGTTGAGAGAACCTTTGCTCCTTTTACCAAACCCTTTATCTCACTTTCCAATTTGTGGTAAGCCACTTCCATAACCTCAACGGTTTTTCCCGATTTGACCTTCTTTTTATCGATGTAATTCAACAATTGGGTTTGTGCAACGACAATGGCCGCTTCCCTTGAAAGAGCCATGGCTTGGGTTTGATTGGTGACTTCTTCTGGAATGGGAGCACTGGCCCACACCTTTATTGTCCGCCCCCTTTCTTTTATCTTTACTTTCTCTTTTGCATGAATGAACCCAAAAAAGGATAAAATAAGCACCAACATTAGACTGGTTTTGAATAGAATGGGTCGCATAAAAATCTCCTTTTAGGAAATGGTTTAAATTATATGAGAAAAGGTTACTTTTATCGGTTGATTATTACCAGGCTTGTTCCTTTCCTGATGCGTCATCCTCTTGTGGTTTTTTCGATTTGGGTTATCTATCTGATCATTCCGGTTGACATGATCCCAGAGGCCATGACGGGTTTCCTGGGTTACTTTGATGACCTCCTTCTCTTGTTGGCATCCCTTTTCCTTACGCAAAAATTAAAGAAAAGAGGGGCCAAAAAACCCGTCCCCGTATCTTCTTCCCCCAAACGGGATCCGTATGCTGTATTGGATCTTTCGCCCAGTGCCTCCCAAGAAGAGATCCTCAAGGCCTATCGAAAAAGAATGGCAGAGTATCATCCCGATAAAGTGACCCACTTGGGAAAAGATCTCCAGGAAACCGCCCACATAAAAACAAGAGAAATCCAAGAAGCCTACGAAACGCTAAAAAAGAATAAGTAGGAACAGGCCCTCATTTTCTGGCGTAAAGCTTTCGAACAAAATCCAACACTTCTACCGGCCGCTTTACCACAATATAAATGGCTGCTATAGCAAAGAAGGGAATCGGGAGAATGATATCAAGGAACCCCAACGCAATAAGAATTCCGATTAGTTTTTTTCGACGCATTTTAAGGCGGGGAAGAGCGGTTTAAGCCTTGGGGCCCTTTTTACTAGAGGATCGACGGGATCGCGATGTTTTCGGAGATGATGACGTTGGTTTTTGACAACATCCCACCTTGCCACAAAGCCAACGGACGATGCCATAAAGAACGGCCAGCTTGAGAATAAATCGAAACATATTGAATCCTCCTATTTCGTTAAACGGGAGACAACATCCAAAAGATCTTTATTTGAAAAAGGTTTGGGTAAAAAAGCATGGGCCCCCACACTTCTCAATGTTTTCTCGTCTTTCTCGTAATTTCGAGCTGTCACAATAATGACCTTAGGGGGATTGGCTAGCCCGAGAACTTTTGTTGTCAGGTGGTATCCACTCAGTTTGGGCATCATCACATCCAGAAGAGCGACATCAAAACTCTGATTTTCAAGCAATTTTAGCGCCTCAACCCCATCGTGCGCCCCCACCACCTCATAGCCGGCGCCTTCTAAGACGTCCATCATCACACTTAAAATTTGTTCTTCATCATCCGCAACCAGAATTCGTTTCATATAATTTCACCTAGTCAAATGTAATGAAAATAAATCGCTCTGGCCACCATTTTTATTGAATTTTTATGGAAATCCACCAACCAACGTCTGTGGCACCATCAACAGCCCGGCTTCGCCTGCGGTTACGCCGGGGCATCTGTCAGGTTCCCGGAGTTCCATCCCCGCCTGCCGGCGGGCAGGTTGGCGAAGTCAATTTCACAAACTTCCCCCAACTTACATCCAGAATTTCTGGCGGAGACAGATGAACAGAAATAGAATTCTTCAATTCCTGACATTGCTCATCCCCCTCTGTATGGGACCCCCCTCAAACCTTTCTGCAGAAACCTCTTTCTCAACCGACGCAAAGAATCGTCCGTACCGCCCTTCCCCCACACGCTTGGTTCACAAACCAGAGGTCATTCTGGAATGGGCTGATCCCCAAGATGAGTGCCCTGAGGAAAAAGTCTGTATCTTGGGTCAATTGCGGAATGCCGGAGGGAAAACCGCCTACAATGTCCATCTTCAAATCGACATTGGTGGAACCAAATATATCAAACCCACCACCTACCTCTATTCCCGAGTTGATCAGACAATGATGAAACCAGGTGATCAACAAGAATTCTATATGGAAATCGACCGGAAGGTTCCCTATAAAAAACGGGGCAAAATCAAAGTCATTGAGGTTGGGAAATACAATTTTAAGATTGTTCCGATTTGGACCAAAACCAAAAAACTCAACAGAAAACAAAAAAGAGTCCGAAAGTTGAGTTTAAATTAAACAATCTTACCCGCAATGTTTAGGTTTGTTTTTTTAAGAGATCTTGGCTGATGCTTAAGAGAGGGATTATCTTAATTCAGTAGAAATAATTGAACCTAACGTATCATCACCATTGACTCTATACTTTCTAATAATCTTTATTTTCTTTGATCCGGTTCCAACTTCAATGGTGAGTTGCGTATATTTAAATGCGGACTGCTGGCCAAAAACGACAATTCCCAATTTTTCGCTGGCTGCCCCTGTTCCTTCAGCAGAGGCAACAACTTCCAAATCTCCCGATCCATCCAAATTGGCGACCTCTATTTGTGAACCGGTATAATTATCGTAACCAGCACCGGCAAGGTTGGATCCTTGTCCATAATTAAAATCGCCACTCCCATCCGCTCTGTTTTCAAAATATCTCAAATGGGGCGTGCTGGCTTGCATGGCCACAACAATATCCAGCCAGCCATCATTATTGATATCACCAAGCGATAATCCTTTGGGGTCCCCCCCCACGCTGTATTCCCATCCTGCTGAAAAAGACCACCCGCCGTCGTTTTTATAGATTTTGAGCATTTCTCCGCCAGTATCCTTTATCACAATAATGTCCAGGTCATCATCATTATCAACATCGCCCAGCTCCAACCCAGTATAGTTTTCACCTGCGGTGTCCAGGTACCATCCTTGATTGTTATTCTGGTCAATAAAACCGTTAATGTAAAAATTGGAAGGATTTGTTGAGACAGCCAATTCGTAAGGATTGCCATTCCCATAACCCCAACCCAAACACGTGCTGCAGGTCAAATCAGCCTCGTTTAGAACAAAGTAACCCAAACTGTTTTCCGTATTGGCAACAAATATTTTGCCACCAAATATCTCAAGACTTTCTGGTCTTGTCATCCCATAGTTTAGACTGGCCCCATTTTGTCCCAATGTGGCTTTGTTGAAACGTCTTACAATATCGCTATCAAGGTCAGAAACAAAAACATTCCACTCGTTTAATGCAATTCCGGAGGGTTCGAAATTGGGGTATGATCTGATCCCTATCGTGCTACCATCCACTTGCCAGTATCTTTTTATGTAACCATCAACCACTCCATTCCCTACCACAAAGACCTGATTTCCATCAGATCTGACATCTCGCGGCGATCGGCTATATAAAACCCTTTCTGGCGGAGCTAGAACGAGGTTAGATTAAAACCGCCGATGAACTCTGTTGTTATTCCTATCAGCCACATAAACATAGTCATTGTCTACGGCAATTCCATGTGGGTGATCAAATTGATTTAAATTACCCCCTTGTCCATTAGAAACCTGACGGACAAGATCGTAATTATCCAATCGTCTTTTTTGGATTCGATGTGACGATGTTTCTGAAATGTAAATATAGTCTTCATCCATGGCAATATATTTCGGAGATATTGAATTCATTTCAAAGGAGTCCATATCAAAAAAGGCCCAACCAAAGCCAGGCTCTGTGTAACCTCTTATTACCCTTGAATGCCACGCCGTGTGCAAAAAAGGACCCGTTGAAATAATGGCCTGGTGGACCGAAATCCCTGGTCCTCCATTTTGTTTTATTTTCACCAAATCCAAATCACCATCTCCGTCCATGTCCCCCATCTTAATTTGAGTAGGTGTCCCCCAAAAATTGATTCCAGAATTCATTGTTAACTGGAATGATCCATCTCCGTAATTTTCGATGATTCCCCAATCAGCATCCCCGCTTGTTGGAACGATCCTTTGAGCAGCGGATGGGGATACATAAAGATCCAAATCTCCGTCACTATCATAATCAACCAATTCGACATATGAAGAGGGAGGGGTACCCGTAAAATTGACAACGGAACCAATATCTCCAGACCCATCATTGTATCCGAGAATAGGGAAACTGTTCGTCGCCAATAGATAGTCCAAATGACCATCTTTATTTACATCTCCAACGGCCACATCGTTTACATCGAATGCATAACTTGTCAACTCTTCGAAAGTATAATTTAATCCACTCCCTTTTCTATAAAGAGCAGGGGATTGCCCTCCAATACCATCATTGTTTCCAGCAAAAACATCAACATCACGCGAGGTCTCATAATGAACCTCAACAGTATTGGATTCATCATAAATATAACGAAAACTGATCCATCCATTTTTCAGGTCGTAGCTGTAATTAGCTTGGGCCATTCCATCACGCCTATCAAGAAGATTGGTATCAATTTTGACATGAATGATTTTATTGATGGGACGGTGACTGAGGTAAAAGAGGTGCCGTGGATTGAGATCATCCATTGTCAGCGTATCAGTTGTTTCAAAGACGCCATCCCGATCAACATCACCAACGCCAATCGCAATGGTTTTGGGGAGAACATCTCCGGTAAGTTTATCGGAGCCTCCATATACACCCTTAAGTTCAAAGGCACCCTCGCTCAATGAAGAGGCCAATAAAAAGAAAAAGACAGCAGAGAGAGATCTGCCTAATCTCATTTTTTATCCCTTTGGGCTTATTTTTTGACCCTCAACCTGAACGCACTTTTAAGTGTAATAGATCGCTGTGACAGACCTGTGACAAAAATAAGACAATTTAATGATTAATATGTTACAAACAACAAAAAAGCCGCCATTTTCAGGACTATTTTTAATACGGTACTAATTCTTATTCCGTTGAAATGGAAATGTCGTGAACGGTCATGGTGACAGTTTCCCCATCAATTGAAATTGTTTTAACCGTGGGTGTTGAACTCATCCCCCATCTATGCTCCAAACCGATATTGTCTGGTCTCAATAAGTCAAAATGCCCCCTCTCCAATCCCCCCACGGCTTTTTGATATTGGTCTGTAATGGCAATGGTTTCAATGTGTTCTTTTGATCCAATTGTCCCAAACCGGTGAAGAATAAAAACGCCAAGAATACTCACACCTGTTAAAAAAACCAAAACCATGGGCATAACCATTCCGTCTCTTCTTTTCCTAAGTTGAACCATTCTTCTGACTCCTTTTAAGGCGAATTGCTTACGAGACTTTTTATCTCCGTGCTTTTGGATTTTCCAGCAACCTCCCATGACACAACAACTTTAATCTGCTTAAAATTCTCTTGTGTTCCAACGACGGTAACATCTAAGCCGATATCGGCTTCAACATAATCCACCACGACGTCCCTTCTAAAACCAGTTATGGGGAAATCAAAGTAACCGTTAAAATCATCAATATCATCAAATGTTGCAAGAACTGTTTCTCCAGCATCCAATCCGAGGCTAGCAGAACCCAATGGGATATACGTGGGTACCGGACCAGTTAGCTCATCCCAGGCATACCCTCGAATAAAATCCACCATATTTTGGCCAAGAAGAAGAGCTGTTTCTTTTTGCAGGCGGTCATCCATACCCTTTCTGGTCTTCATGATCATTGACACCGTTGGAACCAATGCGATGGTTACCAAAACAGCGGCGAGGATCAATTCCACCAAGGTGGCTCCATTTATTTTTGTTCTTTTATTTTCCTTAAGGGGATAACGCATAAAATTCCAATTCTGTAAGATTAAGCTCTGTTTGTGATTTATCCTCAGCATCTCTCAAACCAACCGTGAAAGTAATCGGCGAATCATTTGCTTTATCAGGAACCTGCAAAAGCATATCAAAGGTGAATTCAATTAATTCCGCATTCATAAAAAGACGTGTGGGAGATACTTCTTCCCAATCGGATAATGAGGAGTTAAATCGTTCCCGAATGAGATAATTTATTGATCCTTCCGTACCAATCCGATATCGAAATTGTATGGCTTGACCATCAATTTCTCTAACAAACTGAAAACCCACCGGCTCAAACACATCGAAAGGATTGGGTATCCGATTCGTGTTCTCTGCATTTAAAATGGGAGAGAGCAATACGGAGCGGATTGAGGATAAAGAAATATTATCGAAAAAGGCCCATTCGTCACTATTGTCAACCGAGAGCTGAAAATGCACCTCATTGGCAGGAATACTATTCTGGACATAGGTACCATTAGGAGGATAACGAAACTGTAGCCGACTCCACCCCACACTGGTTGTTGTAGAGAAACCCAAGACATTATCATTGTTATCCAACAAAGTTATTCTGCATTCCGTTGGGGGCGCAGGAGAAGGACCAACTTTCATCACCCACCCCGTAACCATATAAGCATTACCCTTTGTCAATTTTATTGGGGTTGTTGAAGAATAGGTGACCAGATTATTATCATCGCTTTTCAAGGCCAAAGATCGAAGGCCGCCTCGCGTATCATTGAACACTTCGCCATCTGTATAACGATATTGACCGTTTCCCCCAACAGCATTATCCCAATGTCTCGGTGTTGACGGATTATCTTCTTCTTCAAACGACCCATTTTGCATAATATTGCCCATCGAATACCGATAGGCGGAGCGCATATCTCGCATCAAATAAATCATGGAGCTGAGCAAGGCGCTTTGTGAATTTTGCATACGGAAAGCGCTACCGGTCAGTCTATTGGATTGATGAAGAAACAGTTGAAAAGCCAATGCTATTACGGCGCTCACCCCAATAACCATTGAGAGCTCAACAATAGTAACGCCAGCCTTTTTCAAAAGGTTGTTTATCATTTTTCCCTTATCGATAAATGCGTGATCCTTATTATATAGACAAGCATAAGGTATAAATGTGACAATCTAATGACATTTTGGTGACAATCCTTATTTCATAAATTAAATTTGACCATTTCTTCTCATAAATATACGTTTTTGCTACTTTACATCATCAAACCTCAAGGGGGATCATCACCATGGCGCTAACTGACTTCTATAGCAACTTTCATCTTTTTATTCGGTGGCTTCACGTCATTGCCGGAATTGCGTGGATTGGTATCCTCTACTTCTTTAATTTCATCAACATTCACTTGCAAAAAACGCTTGAAGAGTCCGGCAAAAAGGCCGTCAACCCGAAATTGATGCCAAGAGCCTTGTGGTGGTTTCGATGGGGTGCCATGATCACGTTTGTGGCGGGTCTGGTCCTCTTCTTCCTAAATTACATGTACGAACCCGGTATTGGGGTGGGGGCTTCTGCCAATTGGAGTGATATCGATGGACTAACCAGCCGGGCATCCTGGATTATCATGGGGATGTTGTTTGGAACCGCGATGTGGTTCAATGTGTGGTTTGTTATCTGGCCGGCCCAGAAGAAAATCCTAAAGGGACAGGGTTCCAAAGAAAAATTGGCCATCCTTCGGTCCCGTGCCGGCAAATTCTCTAAGATGAATACCTATATGTCCGGCCCAATGCTCTTCGGTATGCTTGCCCCCAACCATTATGGCTCAGCCAACTTCGTCACCCTTATCGTTGCCATTGTTTTGGGGGTTTTTGCGATCTGGGTTGCCTACCGACATGCAGGAAAAGTGGGCCAATCCGTATAAAACAGATAAAAGAGAAGACCCTCTATAGCTAAGAGTTTAATAGGGATCTTCCCCTCTCCCCCTCCTTGGTGGTTTAATCTCTTTTATCGTATCTTCCGCATATTTTCTGGATTGCGTTATAAAATCGTCCCAGGATTCCCCTGTGGAATATTCGTAAGCGGCTTCCACTTTTCCGTCTTTCTCGATAAGTTGACGGATAAAAAAGGGCAGGGCATTGGGACCATGGGCTTCCACAATATATTTAACGGCCAAATAGTCTTCCACATAATCCAGCGCCCCATGAGGCCCGGTTAATCCATTTAATAACTTTTGCTCAGCAAATCCATAAAATCGGTGGACATAAGAACGCAACATCCCTTCTCCTTCTCCAGACCCGTAAACAGCCAATCCCTCATGCAACCAGACGGGCAAAAGGCGGGCGGCTTCCCCTCCCACCGCATCGTTCATCATGGCATGAATCAATTCATGGGATAAGGTTTTTTCGTAATCAAATTTTTGTTTGGCATAAGCGGCCAAATTGATGTGCAACTCCTGAAAGAAATCTCCCTTGTTTGTCTGATAGAGAATAACATAGGCCAACAAACTTTCCGCACCCGCACCCGCTTTATCGGTGTATTTAACAGTCATCGGATATTGCCATCCCTCATTATAGGGAAGCCCAATCTTTATAGACATATCAATGGTGGTCTGACGAACCAAATTGGGAATCTCCCATTGGAGTTCATTGAAATCGTCTTGATGGGGACCGGAATACTCATTTAAGTAGTCTACTTGAACACGGTTTTTTGAGAAGAGAAGCAGGGGAGATAAGAAGAAGAGAACAGAAAGCAGGATTAAAAATGGTTGTTTCTGAAGATTCTTAATCACTTGTTGTTGATTGAATGGTATCCAGGAGTTCTTTTACAATATTTCCGATTGGAACTTCCTTTGGTTTGTCTTCTTTTCGTTTTTTCAATTCCACAACATCTTTGGCAAGGGATTTCTCTCCGACTGTTACACGAAGGGGGATACCGGTCAGATCCGCATCTTTAAATTTGACACCAGCCCGGGCATCACGGTCATCCAAAAGAACATCAACATTCTTCGCTTTAAGTTCCTGATAAATCTTTTCTGATACCTCTCTTGATTGGGGATCGCTGAAATTGGTGGGGGTTAAGATAACCTGAAAAGGAGCCATGGCCAAAGGCCATTGGATCCCCCATTTGTCATTGTTTTGTTCAATACCAGCTGCCACAATCCGCGACACACCAATCCCGTAACACCCCATGATCATGGGATGGGATTTCCCCTCCGTATCCAAAAAGTTGGCATTCATTGATGAGGAATATTTTGTTCCAAGCTTAAATACATGCCCCACCTCAATCCCACGGAAAAAGGTAATAGATTTCCCACATTTGACACACTCATCACCGGATCGAATGTTTCTGATGTCTCCAATAATATCCGGTTTGTAATCCCGATTGATGTTGAGGTTCTTAACATGGAAATCCTTTTTTCCGGCCCCACTCACACCATTGGATATGGTCGGGATGAGTTGATCAGCCACAATTTTGGCCTTCAAATTAATGGGACCAGCAAACCCCAAATCACAACCAGCAACAGATTGGTATTCTTCTTCTTTGGCGGGCCGAATCATTTGCCCCTTCAAAAGACGAAGAATCTTATGTTCATTTAATTCCGTGTCCCCTCGTAACAACGCCACAACAGGTTTCTCATCCACCACCAGAAAAACCGTCTTAATCAGCTTCTCCGGTTTCACTTTCATAAAGCGTGCCACATCTTCGACTTTATGCATTTTGGGTGTTGAAACCTCTTCAAGTTGTTTGGGATCTTCCTTATGGTTGGAAGCAGGAGAAGGAAGCTCTGCGCGTTCCACATTGGCCGTATATCCACACGCTTCACAGGTTGCGATTTGCTCTTCTCCGGTGTCGGCCAATACCATAAACTCATGGGAGCTACTCCCCCCAATGGTTCCTGTATCGGCTTCAACAGGCCTAAAGCGCAGACCCAGACGCTCAAAAATCCGGCTGTAGGCTTCATACATTTGTTTGTACATCTTGTCCAAATCTTCTTCGGATGCATGAAACGAATAAGCATCTTTCATATAAAACTCTCGCGCCCGCATTACGCCAAAACGGGGACGAATTTCATCACGAAACTTGGTTCCAAACTGATAAAAAAGGACGGGCAAATCGCGGTAGGATCTCAGATCACGGCGAACCAAATCAGTGATAATTTCTTCAGCGGTGGGAGCAAAACAAAAATCGGTTCCTTTCCGATCCTTGATACGAAGAAGTTCTTTTCCGTAATACATCCATCGGTGGGTTTCTTCCCATAATTCGCGGGGTTGAATATGAGGAAGCCACACTTCCAATCCCCCTGCCCGATCCATCTCTTCGCGAACAACTTGTTCCACTTTCCTTAAGACCCGGTAACCAAGTGGAAGCCACTCGTATAACCCGGCCGCCACTTTCCGGATCATTCCGGAGCGCAACATGAGCTTTGCGCTTACGGTATCCGCATCACTGGGTGTTTCTTTTAGGGTTGGAACGAAATATTTTGTATATCGCATATCTTTCTCTATTTCTTCAGTGTCTCGCTCTTGGTCACTTTTTGTGGAGAGGGAAGCTTGCGTGTAAAGTCATTATAAGTTGCAAAGACAAGAAGCATTATCAGCAAGGCAAATCCCACCATATTGGCCCGTCCCATTACCTTCACACTCACCGGTTTACCCCTAATTCCTTCAACAAGATAATAGGCAATGTGCCCCCCATCCAGAACCGGAATTGGGAAAAGATTAAAAAGGCCCAACGCAACTGAAATCAAACCGATAAGAAAAAGAAATTCCCGAAAACCCGTCCGAACGGCTCTGAAAATAATCTGCCCAATCCCAATGGGACCTGCCACATCCGGCTTTTCTCCAGCCATTATTTTCTTCCCCAAATGGTCAAGTGTTAAGGTTGAGAACAGCCAACATTGCCGAACAGAAGAAATAAAAGATTGGGGGAGAGAAATCTTCCGATCCTCAGTAACAGGTTGAGCCGGACGAATCCCGATAAGTCCCCGTTTCTCTTCTTCATTTTGTTGGGGTGTAATACTAAGGGTTAATTCACTTTCTCCCCGTTGAATTAAAAACAATGTTTCCTTATTTCCTCTTATTCCGATCTTCTCTGCGATGTTCCCAAAATCAGAAACCAATTCCCCATCGATCCGAAGGATAACATCTCCCATCTGAAGACCTGCCTTCTCTGCGGGCATACCTGCAATCACTTCACCAACCTCGGTCTTGTTGATTTGGATTTGCTCTCCCCAAACAGCAAAGATTAGAAAGAAAACAACAACAGCCAAGACGTAATTCATGGCTGGACCCGCCAACGCCACAAAAATCCGCATATACCAGGGTTTGGCCATAAAATCGCGTGAACGGTCCTTGGGTTCCTTTTTTTCTTCTTCTTTATTTTCCCCCTCCAATACTGGTCCTTCGTATTCTTCAGGAAACTCCCCTGACATTCGGACATACCCTCCTAAGGGAATCCAATTAACCGTATATCGCGTTTCTCCCCAAACGAATCCAAAAATCTCAGGACCAAATCCAAAAGAGAATTGTTCCACTTTGATTCCTGATTTCTTGGCCACAATAAAATGGCCAAATTCATGTATAAAAATAACAACTCCAAAGACGATTACAACTCCAATCCATCCTTGTAATTGACCCAAAATTGAGGCTACGTTCATAATTGTTTTCTCTCCAATCGATTTATAAGTTGATCTGCCTTCCGTCTGGCCCAGGCGTCTGACCACAAGATATCATTTAATGAGGGACGAAGCTGAAAGGGATGTTTTTTTAGAACCTGCGCCACCACCTTTGGAATAGACAGAAAAGAAATCCGTCCTTTGATAAAAGCCCGAACCGCTTGTTCGTTGCTCGCTGAAAGAACCACCGGCGCGGTTCCCCCTTTGCGACCGGCTTCCAAGGCCAGTTCCAAACATGGAAATCGCGAAAAATCAGGTTTTGCAAAATCGAGCCGTCCAATTTCTTCGAGTTTCAACCGTTTAATGGGTGTCGGATGCCGCCTGGGATAAGTTAGAGCATATTGAATGGGAAGCCTCATATCAGGATGCGAGAGCTGAGCCAAGACAGCCCCATCTTCAAATTCAACCATCGAATGTATGATGGACTGGGGATGGATCATGATGGAAATCTTCTCCATCGGAATTTGAAACAGATGATGCGCCTCAATGGCTTCCAATCCCTTGTTCATAAGGGTCGCTGAATCAATGGTAATCTTTTGACCCATCTTCCAGG
>MSYE01000078.1 GCA_002176905.1 bacterium F11
CCAATCAAAAAAGATCCCTTATGGACTACAACGACCTGGATTTGATGACAACCTACCTGGATGAATCCGAACAACAAGTTGTTAAAGAAGATGGATCCTTATCCGACATACTCAAGCAAACCCAATTTCGATCCAACATGGCATACAATCAGCTTCAACAACTGGTGTCCTACAAAGAACACCGAACCCGATCCAATTCCGATCTCGTAGAGGAAATTCTTTTTCATAAGGGACGCTACGATACCCAAGGCCGTTTGATGCGATTTCGCGAAACCACCACAACCAAAAACATGTACCCCTCGCAACCGGATTTTGAGGTGACCAATACCAAAGAACGGTTTTCTTCAACCTATAATGGCGCGGGTCTATTGGAAAGTTCCACGCAAATTCTTTCCTCCTCCTCTTCTCCCGATTTGCTGATTATCGAAGATACAACCGACATCAAATATGATCATCAGGGACGAGAGCAATCCTTCGTTCGAAACGAACACCACACCAACAAACCGGGATCGACTTCCTCTATTGATATGTACAAGCGAACAACCCGGCAAAACGCTTCTTATGATGAGAGGGGCCGGCTTCGTTCACACACAGACCAAATCCGTCACCACAATAAACTTGTTGCTTGGACAGAAACTCTTCGGACCAGTGACATCAACTACAACGAATGGGGGGAAAGATCGGCCTATGAGCGACACGAAGAATCCTCACAGGCGCCGTATGGGCCCGCTTCCATAAGCTTCCAAGTCACCGATACGGATGAATGGGGTCAAGCATTGGCCACAACCGAACGACGCGAAAAAGGAACACTTATCGAGATTCGAAAGCGATCTGACATGAAACGGAACGCCGCTGGAATTCTTAATTCCTATATTGAGACCCTCAACCAACCTCCTTCCAATTTGGAAACCAAAACAACGTGGAAAGGAAACCATGATTCATTGGGACGTTTGATCGCGTTCTGGGAAACGGAAAAGAAAGAAGGGACACCCCTTTCCACTTCTCGACATCAAACCAACATTCGCCACAATGGCTTAGGGCAACAGCTCTCTTATCAAGAAACACAAAAATCCAGCGCAACACCGGATCTTATCTCAACCATCAACTGGAAATCCATTGGATACAACACGGCAGGTTATTTGGATGGGTTCAAACAAGAAAAAGACACAACCGGGCCAGAAACCCATATACAGGATCGCTGGATCCGAACCAACATGGGTTACCGAAAAAATGGCTTGTTGATGTCTTATGAAGACGAATCCTGGTCTTCCCAGGCTCCAGATCTCATCATCCGCCGTCAGCGAAAACAAACCCAATATGACGGATGGGGCCGTGAATTTGGATTTGTGGAAGAAGAACGCCGTCAATCCGAAGATCTCTCCATGAATATCAAATTGGACCGTACCCGCACCGCCACGTCCTACAATGATAAAGGACAAATGACCGCCAAAAAGGATCGGGAGCGTTCTTCCCTGGACCCCCAGGTGGTGGATCATATCCGGTGGGAAGGCACTTA
>MSYE01000079.1 GCA_002176905.1 bacterium F11
TAATATGTAGAGTAGGAGAAGAGGTGATCTCATCTTCATAGGAATAAAGTTGTCCTTCTTTTGTGTGTTGGATTTGGGTTCGGTGAATCCGGTCTTCTAAGTCAACGTTGGATCCTGTGAGAAGATTTTGAGACAGGGTTTCTTTTTGATCGTCAGAAAGATTTTTAAATCCGTCGGTTTCAAGAATCTTGGCAATATCTTTTTCTGAAAGTGGAGGGGATCGACCGGTTCGATGGGTTAGGGTGTCTTTCTCTGTTAAAAGACCCGCTTCTCCATAAACAAAATGAATTGTTTCCGATAGCAGAAGACCTGGGGTGCGAGAAGATTCGGATTGGGTTTGCTCAAGTGTCTTTTGTCCCCACTGATCATAAGTGAATTGGCTTGACCGTCGATCGATCATGTCTTTTTTCCCATCGGTGCTTTGGGTATGAACGGTTCGATCCAGGTTTGTTTCTTGGCCAAGACCATTATAAGAATGGGTTTCGGTGCTGTTCTCTCGCATGAGGCTCGCTGTCCCATTCCAATTGGAATCCTTTGTGAGGATCAGACGTCCGGCTTCATCGTATTCCGAGGCAAGCCGGGTTTGAACATTTGTTACACCAAAAAGTCTTGGATCTCCCCGGTGTTCCGAAACACTTTTGCGGTGGAAAGTGTCAAGAAGCCCATCTGGATTGTAGCTCATCTGTGTTGTCACGGTTCGATCAATTCGGTCTGGGGAGGCCTTTGACCACGATGTTTCTTCTGATTTTCTTGTTTGTCCAAGAGAATTAAAAAGATGATTCTTTGTGGTGGTTCGCACAAGGGTATCCAACAATCCGGCTTTGAGGCTTTGTTGGTGGATTTCCTTTTCCCATCCGGCTTGAAATCCAAATTCGTTGTAAGTGAGATTTGATGTTGTCTCCGTTGTTTTTAATTTCAAATTCCAATCTGTGGTTGTTTCCTTTGTCTTTCGAAGGCGTCCTTGGGAGTCATAGGCCAGGTTTTCCTTTAGAAGGGATGTTGACCGAGAATAGAGGAGGCCTCCGGTGTCCATATCCGCCTCAAAAGTATCGATTTGTTCTTTTGCTTTCTGTCCTTTTCCATTAAATTCTGTTCCGGATACATGGCGAATGGTTTGTTTGTTGGGTTCGGCTGAATCAAACGATGTCTCTTCGTATTCTATTCGACGTCCCTGGTTATCAAAAAGGATGGGAGAACGATGGTGGCGCGTTTCTTGATCCCGTTTTTGTCCTTTTGTTTGTAACACTTCCAGCTCTTCTGTAACGTTGCCCGCACCGTCTATTTGGAGCGCGTCGTAGAGGCGAAGCACCGCTGTTCCCATTCCATCTTGATAAACAGATTCCTCATGAACCATTCGATCCAATTCGTCATAGGATCGATCCAACGCCTCGTTGACGGATGTTCGGTCAAACACATAACCGTACTCTCCTCGTCCCAGCGAATGCCGGGATTCAACTGAACCGGAAAGGCGGTCCTTTTCATCGTAATGTCCTTCCC
>MSYE01000080.1 GCA_002176905.1 bacterium F11
ATGTAATACCGACCTTGAATTTGTGACATGGGCACCATTTTCACTGATGCCTGTTCCCGATGTGGGACAAAGGGAAGGGTTCCGGCCGTACCCATGGCCACATGTCGACACAAGAAAATAAGGTCAGACAAAACAGCGCTTGCGGCAGGGAGACGACCAGCACCTTTTCCGTAGAGCATAACATCACCGACGGCATTTCCAACAATTGAGACCGCATTGTATTCATTGCGAACGTTTGCAAAAGGGTGGTCCATTGGAACCAAAGCCGGGTGTACCCGAAACACCCATCCTTTGGGGTGATGTTCGGCAATGGCCAAGAGTTTCACGGTGCTGTTGAGCCTCTCGCGAATAAGTTGCGTATCCAAAGCTTGAAGTTTGGTAATCCCTTCACAATGAACCTGTGATGGATTGATCCATTTGCCAAGGGCCAGGGATCCCAGAATGGCAATTTTCTGGGCAGAATCAATTCCTTCCACATCAAAAGTCGGGTCGGCTTCGGCAAATCCTGAGGCTTGTGCCAGGCTTACGGCCTCCTCAAATGCCATTCCTTTCTCAGCCATTTGAGTCAAAATAAAATTTGTTGTGCCATTGAGAATCCCGATTATTTTCTTAACCTGGTTACCAGCCAGACCCTCATTGAGAGCTTGAACAACAGGGATCCCGCCTCCAACGGAAGCTTCAAAATAGATGAGCCTCTTTTTCCGGTGCGAGAGTCCGATAATGCCCTTCCAATATATGGCCATGATGGCTTTGTTGGCGGTAACCACATGCTTGCCGGCATGCAAGGCCGTCATCACCACTTCTCGCGCAGGATGGCTTCCCCCAATTAACTCCACCACGCAATCAACGTTTGGATCCTCAATCACATCGTGCCACCGTTTGGTCCGCTTTGTTTCCTTAAAAATAAGAGAGGGTTTAATCTGATCCAAACTACAAACCCAACGAACATTGAGTTCAGCACCGACACGGGTTTCAATTTCTTTCTTATTATCTTTCAGGAGTTGCATGGTTCCTGATCCCACAACGCCAAATCCAATCAATCCAATATTTACCTGTTTTTTCATATGTCTTCCTTTAACTTGAGCTTCCAAATCTTCACACGCATTTCTTATTTTCTATTCTTTTCGAATTTTTTCGGACCCCCGGGATAGTTCAATGAGGCATGGGTCTTATCGCCCTCTGAGGAAAGAAGCAAAATATGATCCTTCAATTTCAATTTTGCATTTCCAAAATTATGTTCAATTCTCTTAATTTTCATCAATTCTTCTTTGAATCTTGGCTCCCGACTCAATTCCATAATCTTACTGGTGACAAAAAGGTCGATTGACGACATGGTCGTATAGGCGAGGAAACAGGCCTGCAAGGAATACACATTGTCCCTGTACAAAAGGAGGAGTTCCTCCCAGTACTTCATCATATTCGTCAATCTATGATCATTTTCCTCAAATATGGGGTAATGAAGGAAATTGATATAGGGGATCACATCTTCCTTCAT
>MSYE01000081.1 GCA_002176905.1 bacterium F11
CCCATTGATCCCACCAACCATCAAATATGGTCACCTCATCCTCAAACAAAAAATGCCGATTTCTTGATGTTCTTTGCCCGCCAGGCCGCTGATTTTGATGGAGAAGCAAAGGTGGATGATTTGATAGTCGATATCACCATACCCGGTCAAACCAAACCGGTGCTGCAAATAACCCACAACCCGAAGAAGAACCAGATGGCCTTTTGGCATTCGGAATATAGCGATCCTATCGCTCAAGTGACAGACAAACCGATCAATATTGATGGTCAAGCCAATATCAAGAGACGATTTCTCTATGTTCGTCCCATGCAAGGAAAAACACCACTCTTTAATGTGGGCTCCAATGCCCGCAGTTACATTATTCCCATCAAGCAACTGGAACAGGAACTGGCCAAACACGGGGTGACAAATATTAATCAGGTTTCCATGAGGGTGAGACCCACCAATGGGGTTGAAGTCACAGAGATGGAAAGCATGGAAGATCCCGCAGCACAACTGACCCAATGGTCTCTATCAGAAGAAGAGCAGAAAATATACTTCCCGCCGCCAGAACCCTATCACAAAATTCCGTCGCGGCCCAATCGAATCGATTACGATGAGAAAAATGAGCTGGTGGTGGTCCACAAAAACATCGGAACCTCCCAACAGAAATCCTATGTGTATGACCATGGTATTCTGGTGGGAATCGCCTATTTGTTCAGAGACGGAAAGGAATACAGCCTGATTCGCATCAACATGGCCCCTTCGGTTACCCCGCAACTGAGAATCCCTCAATACGTGGAGTCTGGTTTTGCTCAGTGGTTGGCCCGCATGATCACCACCAAACAAATAGGAGGAGCCGGACAAATTCAGATCAACGTGGCCAATGTGGACAAAGCCGTCTCTGTTACCCTAATCCGCAACGTGATGGAAAACTTTAATGTGTTGCCGTTTACCTTTGTTCCTTTTGGACTGTACGATCCCAATGTGAATTTCCCCAAATGGTTCTCAAACTTCCCCAATTCATTGGCACGATATTATAAACCCGAATGGGAACCGCAGTTCTACAAATTCGGAGATGTTACCAAGCTGACCCCTGAACGACTAAATCCAACGGACATATTGGATCAGCGATTGGAAAACAACATCAATGAACCTCTTTTTGTCTTAAATCGGACCATGCCAGAACCAGCAGATGCACCAGGTACCCCTCTGGTCCAAATCCATCTTGATCCGGCAATTCAAGCCTTGGAACAATCCATGGATGCAAACCGCGCTACCCGTCTTCCGGTTCTTCACCCGAACACGGAGAAAGAAAAATTTGTGGAAACAACGGATTTGGCCAAAACCATGGCCATGTTCATGGAAGCCGGCCGATTTGATCTGGCAGAAGACATTGCTGAATTTATTAGTGATGTATCCAGATATGGAAAACATCGGCTCCGGTTTGGTTATCGGAATGATATCGGAGCCAACCAACAATGGAGTGACGAATGGGACAAACCAGGTG
>MSYE01000082.1 GCA_002176905.1 bacterium F11
AGTCGATCGCGATCGCGCATGCGCATGAGAGGATAAGGATAGATCGCTATTTTCCCTTCTCGAATTCTTTCATGAAGTCGATGAGTTGGTTGACTGATTCTTGGGTTTGGGCGCTGTAAAGGGAAGCGCGCAAGCCCCCAACAGATCGGTGACCTTTTAATCCCACCAGTCCATTGGCTTTGGCTTCTGAAACAAATTTGGCTTCCACCTCTTCAGACCCTTTGGTCCGGAACACAACATTCATGATAGATCGGTTGCTTTTATCAACAATCCCCTCATAGAAATCGCTCTGATCAATAAAATCATAAAGGGATTGAGCCTTTTCTCGATTTTGTTTCTCAATCGCTGAGATCCCTCCCTGATTTTCCATCCATTCCAACACCAAGGCGCAAATATAAATGGAGAAGGCCGGTGGGGTGTTGTACAAGGATTTGCCTTTGATATGCGTTCGGTATTGGAGCATGGAGGGGAGTTTCGCATCGGCCCGTTCAGCCAAATCTTTGCGGATAATGACAAGGGTTAACCCTGCTGGACCCACATTTTTCTGAGCTCCCGCAAAAATGACACCAAACCGGGAACAATCTATTTTCCGGGAGAGAATATCCGAGGTCATATCCGCCACCAATGGAACATCGCCCGTCTCTGGGAAGGAAGACCACTGGGTCCCATAGATGGTGTTATTGGAGGCGATATAAACATAAGAGGCATCGGAATGAAAATCGCTTTTCTTGACCTCAGGGATCTTCTTAAATCCATTGGATTCCGATGAAGCCACAACACGATAGGATGCGCTTTTCTCTAACTCCGCAATGGCCTTCTTGGTCCAATATCCGGTATGAATTACATCAACGGGTTTCCCAGACTGATACAGATTTAAGGGAACCATGGAAAATTGCAGGCTGGCTCCTCCCTGCAAAAACAAAACCTCGTAATCATTTGATATACCCAACAGACGCCGAAGCCGGGCCTCAGCTCCTTCCAAAATGGCCATAAATTCCTTGGATCGATGGCTCATCTCCATAATGGACATACCAGACTTTTGGAAATGAAGAAGCTCGGCTTGGGCTTTCTCCAAAACAGAAACCGGCAAGACCGCCGGACCGGCATTGAAATTGGCAACTCGCTGACTTAATGTTTTCATTTTAACTTTGGACACTCCTCTTTATTATTGGCAATGCGAAGCAAACACTTCGACGTGTTTTTTCGCCAACGATTCCTCATCTGGCAAACCTGTCACGTTCTGTCGACATCGGCCTTTTGAAAAAACGGGATAAATATGTTCGTTGTAGATTTTCACATCGGCTTCGGGTTGGGCTTTTGGATTTCGAAACAGCCCCGCGTAATCCTCAGAGAAAAGAACCTCAATGGGGCTTCCTCTGGTGAATTTCTTCCACCCTACTTCGGCATCCGATAACCGTTTCAGACCGGCTTCGTGTTCCCTCTCACGTGTTGGCACGTCGTTCACCACGGCTTTCACAACACCACGC
>MSYE01000083.1 GCA_002176905.1 bacterium F11
AAATGGGAAGGGGCGGATATTTTTCCCCAATGCGGTGAAGCCTACCGCCACACCCATCGCCTACCTCCGTCTCACCATAAAGTGATGAGGGCCATTGAGCTATGCCGAACAGAAAAGCTCGGTGGTCACTTAGAGAAATGTGACAGCTGTGGTTATGAACGGCCTTGTTATAACTCGTGTCGGAACCGCCATTGTCCGAAGTGTCAGAAGTTGACCAAAGCCAGGTGGTTGGAAGCGCGGGAGTCTGAGCTTCTACCGGTGCCTTACTTCCACCTGGTCTTTACGGTTCCCCATGAGCTGAATCCGTTGGCCCTTTGCAACAAGAAAAGAATCTATGACATTCTGTTCAAATCGGTATCGGAGACTTTGTTAGAGTTTGGGAAGAATAATCTGGGAGGAACACTTGGCATCACCGCTATCCTTCACACGTGGGATCAAACAATGAGGGAACACATTCACCTACATTGTGCGATTCCAGCTGGAGCCCTGTCTTCCGATGGGAAACGGTGGATCCCCGCCAAGGATAATTTCTTATTTTCTGTGAAGGCGCTTTCGGTTGTGTTTCGGGGAAAATTCTTAGCCTCTCTCAGAGAGGTTCATGAAAAAGGGAAACTTATCTTTCCGGGACGAACAGTGTCTCTTTCAACAAAAGAAGGGTGGACGTCTCTTATGAACGTTCTCTATCAGAAAGAGTGGGTGGTCTATTCGAAACAGGCTTTCCGAGGTCCCCAATCCGTCTTGGATTATATTGGGCGTTACACCCACCGCATTGCCATCTCAAATGAACGGTTGATGTCGATCGAGGCGGGGCAGGTGACGTTTTCTTATCGCGATCGCAAAGAAGAAAACAAAAAGAAGGTAATGACGTTAAACGCAGACGAATTCATTCGGCGGTTCTTGATGCATGTGGTGCCCCCATCTTATATGCGCATCCGCCACTTTGGATTTCTGGCCAACCGCAGAAAGAAAAAAGATCTCCCGCGGTGTCGAGAACTGTTGGGATTTCCGGCGAATCCACAGAAACCAGAGAAAAAATCACCAGAAGACCTTTACCGTGAAGTCACGGGGGAAGATCTGGCTCATTGTCCTTCTTGCGGAGAAGGGTCCATGCGGATCATTGCAGATATTCCGAAAGGAAGATTCGACACTTCATGAGATTCTGTCTGGCTCCCCGCCCCTTTCTCTTTCTTTATTGGTTCTCCCAAATGAGCCCCAGTGTATTTTTATCTGACACCCTTCTTCTCATTCTAATCCCACCTTCATTAAGGAAAACACGAGATCCAGAGGGTCTCTCCGGTCCAAAGACCAGTTGCTTAAAGGTCGTTTCTCCGTCTAAAATACTGAAACCTTTCCTTGAAAAGCGCCCACGCCCGCATTAGAATCCCCATAGAGAGATGAAGCGGGGTTCTCCACGCGAGCTCCACGGCTTCGTCCAACAGATTTTATCTGTCATTGGGGAACATAACAGATAAAATCCTATACGTTAG
>MSYE01000084.1 GCA_002176905.1 bacterium F11
GACCATACCCACTCCTGGCCGAAAGAATTCCAAACCGCTCGGCCAGGCGATCGCCCAATAAAAATTCCACTCCGCTCAAAGATCGTGGATTAATAAAATTCCAACGATTATTTCCCTTATAATGGGCACCATCAAGAAACTTCACTCTCCAACTTTTTTGATCACCCGCCCAGTGGTAAGCGTTATCTCCCCGAAGTTTGAGGCGCACGGGGATCTCATTTTTGTCCCAACGAAACATTGCTCTCTTATATTTATCACCAGAACGAGGAAGGTCGGAAAACATTTCCTCTAACAAGTTGTTGTTGATATTGATATCAAATGTGTCCAACTCTGATATTTTCTGAGGAGGAAAGGCAGACAATACATTGTAGAAACCTGCCACATGATGGAAGACACTAAGAACAAGGGGTTTGGGTTCCCATTGATTGACAAACTTTGCGTGGAAATAAATAAAATGACCAAGCAACACAAAACCTATGGCAAGAAGGATGGGGGTAAACCGAATCCCTTTCTGGAAATGCATATTAAGACTGAGGTGGGCTCATTTCAGGGATCAGTCTTTTAAATCCAAGTTGTTCGATTTGCGAAAGTGCTGTTGTTATCTTATCCAATCCTTGAAGTCCCCTGTTTTCCAATTGGAGGCGGTAAACACGAAAAGGTTCTTTTTGACCTTCACCTTGGCTGGATTCTAGAAGCGTGGCCCGAAGAACGGAATTGATTCCCTTTCTTTCCATCTCTTTTATCAAATCAACGTCTTGTCCATGCTCCAACTCAACCAGAACATAAAGAGGCGGTTTTAAACCAAGCCGATTTGACTTCAAAAGAAGCCAAAATCCCAAAATAATGAAGGTGCAAAGACTGGATAGCACATAGAATCCCGATCCACATCCAATCCCTATACTCATGGCCAAAAAGATCGCAGCAATCTCCTCCGTTTCTTTAATGGCATTCCGGAAACGGACAATGGAAAGTGCTCCGGCCAAAGAGAAGGCCCGTGCCAAAGAGTTCCCCACAACACTCATGATAAAACATGCCGTCAACGACACCATGATCAAGGCATGGGGAAAATTGAGGGAGGAGGAAAGACCGGCATTCATTTTGTTGTAATAATGGGAAAAAACATAGGACAAGATAAAGGCCAATACCAAACCCCAAATAATTTGTCCCACGGTCAAAACCGGAGTGGGATCCGATAATAAAGTTAAGATGTTGTCAGGCATATTGTCCTATCAGATTGGTTACAGAGAGAAGAATGGTGCACGCTAGCATACATCCCATGAAAGGGTCAAGTCTCTACAGGTGACATTTATTTAGGGGTCAGGTGTTCGGTATTCGCTAGTTAGTCCTTCCATCCATTATTTATAGTTTTAATCTTCCATCAGATAAAGAGTCCCAATGACAGAATCCTTCCCTCTCAATTGAAATAAAGAGATCTGAGAGAATCCTGGTTTTGGATCAGATTTTAAAATCAACTACCGAATAC
>MSYE01000085.1 GCA_002176905.1 bacterium F11
CGTTAAGGAGGATGTCGTCGCTCCGAATGGTGATAGTTCGGTTTACAGAACGGACGGCCGGTGCGTGTGCCTGAAGGAAAGCGTTTCCTTCTGTGATGGTAAATTGGATGCGGGCAGTTTCAATGGCTTCCATTGAAGGGTCGTCTTTCATGGGGACCAATTGTTCGGAGTCATTTTGATCGGGGCCATCCCATGCGATGGATTGTTTGGATAGATCGGTAAAGTCGTCTGGATCGGTGGTATCCATGATGTACTCATACTGAAGACCAACCCGGCCCGGTGAGCCATTTTTCCGTCCCACCAGAAAGGAAAATTCCGTGTTTGTTTCTGAGAGGGTCAGATCGCGGTTATCTGGCAGAACAATTTCCCAAGGAGTGAGCGCGTCCGACACAGTCAACTCGACGCTGTCCGCTAAGACCATGGGAAATCCATTGACCGAAGCCATGATATTCAATGTATAGGTTCCCTCTTCATAGATTTCTATATCCGACGGTCTTCCCGTAGGATTGTAGATCCGAGCGCTCGGTGCGGGTGCCTCCCATTCCCATCGTGTGTTTAAGGTTGAAATAAAAGGGAATGCGTTGGCGTTAATGGAAAAAACCTCGGCTAAGGGAACGGTTCGGTCCTCACCAATATTTATATATGGTAAATCTTCGCTCCGTATGGATACCGAAATCGCTGAGTTTCCATTCTCAAATGTTTCATTGGGGGTAATGGCGGAACATTGGATTGTTAATGATTCCACTTCTTCGGGACCATCATCAGGGACGATGTAAATGATATAGGACTGTTCCATGACGGTGGGATCGTCCCAGGTTAATGTTTCTCTTAAGCCCACATAGTCTGAAAACGGAGTCGCTGTAAACGGACCCGGTGTGCCGGGGAGGGTTTCGCATTCAATTGTAACCGGAACATGTGTGCCCTGCGTACGGGTGACGGTCATGGTGGCATTGCCCACAAATTCGGTTACCGTGATATCTCCTGGTAAACTAAATTCACTTGTTTCGGCAGGGGCACCATCATCCAAAATAGTAACCTCGGTTTCATCGTCACCTCCAAAGAAGGTATCGGCTCCGCTGAGGGTAAACTTGATAATAAATGATTCGTTGGGTTCAAATGTGCCATCGTCGACGATGGTGACGGATATGGGCTGCTTCCCACCGACACCGTTCCCCCATGATAAATTACCATTGGTGGCTGTATAGTCCAAAGTACCTTGTGTTGTATTTGTCTGAAATTCATACCCCAAATCAATGTCACCTAATGTTCCGGTTATCCGTTCAACCCACAGTGTGATCGTCCCGGTTGATTCCAGAACAGCCATGTCACCCGGTACCACAATTTCTCCTGGGGAATCCACGTCGTCGTTTAAGATGGTGACTTCGACTTTTTGGTCGGCTCTGTTGAAAGTGACCTCTCCTGCCAAGGGCGTAAATTCGACGAAAAAGTTTTCATCTGGCTCCAGATTGCCGTCAGGAAT
>MSYE01000086.1 GCA_002176905.1 bacterium F11
ACATTCATAAGGTGTAAGATCTTATTTTTCCTTTATCAATTGAATGCCTCGATCGATTAAACGAATGGATTCATCAAGTTTATCTTGGTAAAAAAGACGAATTCCTTCCGCCATAAGAACTTGAACTTTGACCTGGGTATCAAACCGGGGTCGGACCATTTCTGTTTTTAACAATTGAGATGAAACCAACCCCTTTGTTGCGCGGGATAAAATATCAAGGCTTACTCCCATGGCCATGGTATCCCCTATTTGGGATCCCAATTTATGGATTTGTTCCGCTTCTTCAGCGGCTTCCCGCAGATGACCCAGTTGATAATGACTGGCGGCGGATTGCCATTGGGCAATGTTAACTTCCCAGTAATCTCCTGTTCGTTTCAGGACATTCACCGCTCTTCGTGCTTTCTCAATGGCTTTGTTGTATCTCGAAGAGAAGTAGAAGAGTTCCGATGTAAAGGCCAGCGTTTGTCCCTGGCCCCAAACGTCTCTCATTCTTTTTCGAATGGAATAGGATTTTCTGGCATACCGTTCAGCCCGATGAAACAATCGGAATAAACTCATGGCCACAATATGTTCCGAATAAACTTGCCCCAATTCCAAGGTCGGTGGATAGGTTTCGGCCAAATTAAGGGTTTGGAAATGAACAAAAAGGGTTCGTAAGGGGTTGTAGACAAACCAGTAAGAATAAGCCAGGCGGCTTAATAGCCTCACCTTTAAAAGATCTTTTTCGGATCCTTTTAAAGATCGACGCGCAACAAACCGTTTTGGAAAAAAACTATGAAGCATCTGAATGAAAATCTCATAAACCAAGAGGAGCATGATGGATGGAAAAAAGTGGTGAATTCGCATTCCCAACAAATTTAGGGCTTTCTCAAGAGATTTTACTGCTGTTTCTAAGTTTCCTTGTTTGTGAGACACTTCTCCAATTTTGGAGATAATACGCGCTTGATCCAAATTGGTTTTTGCAAGTACTTGGGCTTTTTCAAAGTAACTTTTGGCTTCGGGATAAGATCCTTGCAACATAAGAACATCAGCCAATTCCTCCTTGATTTCAAGTTGAACAGCCTCATCCTTGGGTTGGCTCCCTCTCTCTGCAATTCGATATTGTTGGGCGGCTGTCTCAAGCGCATATTGAAGTCGGGCTTTTTTTGCAGCTGTTAAAGCATAGGGGAGGGCTTCTTGGGATTCTCCTGCGGCATCAAAGTGATAAGCCAATTCAAAATCGGTTTCATTCGTTCGATTTCTTAATATCTTGGCAAGTTTGAGATGAATTTCTTTTTTGGTTTCTAAAGAGATTTTCTGCAGGAAGATATTTCTTAATTTATCATGAACAAAATTACATCGGTCACCTGATTTCTTGATCCAGATAATTTGACGTCGCCGGGCTTCTTCCATTAATTTCCAGGAGTCTGTAAATGAAATTTGAGCGATGTGGGCTGCCACATCGAGGTCGAATTCTTTTCCTATCAC
>MSYE01000087.1 GCA_002176905.1 bacterium F11
TTCCATGGCGGTGCAACCTTCGGTTGGGCTTTTTTCCTTTCTCCACACGTGGAAAAAGATGCAGCTTCCAGCTCCTTTTAGGACAGAAGGGAAGTTTTGTTCGATGTTGATGACCCATTTGTAAAGATGATCCCGCCGTTTCATTTTTTCTGCTGAAGACCAGTCTTTGGGTTTGGCTTTCTCTTTCGGGAGTATGCGATTGTAAAAAGTGGATTTGGGATCATCAATGCAACGCCAATGTGAATCCACTTTTTGATAAGGCCAAGTGCTTCCCTTTGGCTGCGTGGAGGAATATCCGTAAGCGTGTCCAATCTTAAAGAGCCCCGCAGGAGCACGGTTGTCTCCTTCTCGTTTTTGGGGACCTGTTAGGGTTGTGGGATGAACGCCTTGCCCCCACGCCATCCCTTTTAGACCAAGAGAGATGGTCCAGGGAGATCCCACTTTTTCCCAACGGTTTTTCCCTTTTTCAAATCGTTGGAGTTTTCCTGTTTTGGCATCCCAGCTTTGAGACGTGACCAAGATCAGTTGTTTGGTTTCTTTTGGAACACCCAAAGTGGTTGCGGGAACAAGCTGTTCTTTTTTCATCGATGGACCTCCAACAGGATCATCGCGGATAACAAACTTTTTCCATTCCGGATCATCAAAGTGCCACCACTCCGTCGGAAGACCAAAGAAGCCTTCGGATTCCATGGCTTCTTGTAAGGTTTTGCGATTCCGAAAGACTTTTGCAGGGAGTTCCTGGTAATCACGGTGGGCTTTCGCAGAGAAATCGTCAAAACCGGTTGGCATGGGAAGTTCGTTCCCTTTGGCATCAACAAGGGTTAAATCCACAGAGGCCCCACGGTTGTGGCGAGACCCGTATTTCGGATTGGCTACGTAGCGGCTATCCGGAACCACCTCCCACAGTTTCTTTTGAACGCTTATGGGGCGGTAGCAGTCCCAAACCTTTAATCCCAGGCCTTTCTTTTCTAATTTGGATTGGACCCGCGCCAGACGCTTGGCCGCAGGGGCGCACAGATAACAATCAGAACTGTTATAGAGCTTTTTCCCGGTGAAATTGTTGGTGGTGTCATAGCGCATCTCAACAACAATCCCCGGAGCCAGTTTTTTCACATCAAGCAAAGGTGGTTTCTCTCCTAAAAGAAGTTGAGAGAAGAGAATAAGAAATGAAGGGGATAAGATGAAAGAGGAAAGCCTGGTTTTCACCCAGGTATTATAAAAAATGCGGGATGATAGATTCAGGATAAGAAGAAGGGATAATTATTTCCCTTCTTAAATCCGGGGCCTGCCTTGCCGGCAGGCGGAATCAACATCCCGCATTTTATTGAAGTGAGAATTGAACGATTGGCGTTTTTGGTCCGTAAGGCGATTTGATGTTCTTTTGACCCTTTAGTAAAGTTCGAAGGACATATACGCTTTTTTTGAGTTCGCGGACACGGGAATGAGAGGTCTTGATCTTGCTT
>MSYE01000088.1 GCA_002176905.1 bacterium F11
GTCTGGATACCCTCAAATCTGAAATCAAAAATCCTCCAATTTCCTAATTTCCCAAAAAATTCCAAATTGAGATAGCTCCATGCCCGATTTCCCTAGTGCTAACATTAAGAAATCAAAAATAATTATTCATTTGGATACTTAAATAGCTGAATGTGAGCATAAATAAGAGAAATATTAACAATCTTTATCAGCATATTAAGGGGCTGCTTAAAAACATATTATGCACCATAATATATATTATCAGAAGTATTATAAGGGGCAAATTGGCCAAGTATTGGGTTTCCTGAATGAGAGGATTTTCCTTATTTTTTGGATTTCTCGGAGAGTACCTGACGCCTATCGAAGTAGGCTTTTACCAGGTAGCAAAAAGGAGACAACGGCATATGCGGGTGGTTCTCGGTAATGGGGTTGGTGTTATCGTCCAATATGATTCTTGGGATCTGACCCAGGCTTTTATCCCGATTGATCCGGTTCAGGACTTGGTATCCATCAAGCCCAGACAAATCAGGCATCACAATAATGAGATCGGGGCGGGGTGCCTCGGCATATCGGTCCTTATGTTCCAGAAAATCCAAGGCGTCAATGCCATCTCGGACATGATGGATGGTGTAGTTTTCTTCTTGTATCTGGAGGAATTTTTTCAGGAGAAGGTTCTCAAAGGGATCCCGACTGATCATCAAAATATTGAAGGATTTTTCTTCCCCATTTCCGGATTCCTCTTTATTCTTTGTGTTTTCTGTGGCGTTTTCCATAAATTACCTTCTTGTATAAACATATCGCCATCTCCTGAGTCTGACAAGGTTCGGAGCATGTGACTTAAGTTACACGGGATTACTCTCATGTGAGGTCAGATTAAGGAAAATAGAGGAAAACAATTGACGGCCAATATATTTAACAAATTTTGGCGAGAAGAATTGGTTGAGCAACGGAAGGATATGCGGAAGGAATTAGAATCTTAGATCGATTTCAAATGAGGACAATGTGGCGTTTTCTTTGGTGTCTATGCTGAAGGACTCGCCAGGTCGAAATTGATTGAATGTGCCTCGAAAGGTAACCAAACCTGAGTAGCGGTACTCAAGAGCATAGTCAAATTCTGTTCCAAGGTCTTTCTGTCCCCCCAAATTCTCGATGGCTTTGTATAAGAAATAGTCAAAGGAAAAGGTCCATTTGGCCCAAGGCGTTGATTCCACACCAAAGTGAATGGTCTGAATTCCAGAAACACCTGGTGGCAACCCGTCATTAATCGAGTTTACTTCGGCAAAGGGGGTGGTAGATGAGTAAACATCAGAAAAGCTGGCAGCAAAATAGCGGCCATATCCCTTCCGTTCCAATCCGGTCCAGCGGCTGGCATAGGTGGGCCGAAAGGCCTCATCATCCCCCTCGGTACCCGGATCATCACCAGATCCCTCGGAAATTTCAAGAACAGCGCCAAACCGACCGATTTTTTTGGTATTGGCTTTCCCCCCCAATCCAAATCGGTAGGCTTCCCCTTTTAGGCCGATTTTCTGATTGGAATAAAAGATATCTCCCGATTGACGGTAATATTCACCAAAAATATAGGCATCTCTTAATGTTCCCTTGGCCCTAATCCCCATAATTTGGCGTTTCACTTTTGTGGCGGCCAATGTGGTTGTGGAAGAAGATCCCACCTGGTAGGTATGGTCAGCTTGGTTGTCCTCCCAAAGGCTCATCACATCCCAACGAATGACGTTGCTTTCATTGAAAGCATTCCAGGGTTGATCATAGCCCACTTTGACGCCGTGAAGGTCGGTGTCTCCGGCATTTTGAAGGCCCTCGTTTATTTTGGCGGAAAACGCATCAATGTCAAACTCCCATTTTCGAAGGGGACCCAACCAATTGAAAGCGGAAAGGGGATTTTTAATTTGAACACGGATGGCGTTAAATCCTAGATCATCGTCGGAAAGAATGGCTCCTTCTCCCCATACAATGGGTTGACGACCTGCGATCACGGTGATCCGTTCCTCCCATATATTCGGGAGGCGGATAAAAGCATTTTGAACCCAGAGATTCCCGTTGGCATTCGGATAGCGTGACGCAAGGGCAGAGGTGGAATTTTCCAATCCCCATGGGGTAATCGATTGAACACGAATGGTTGCTTCCACATCTCTGCTAAGGTCGGTGATGAGATAGGCACTCAATTGGGAGTCATAATAATCAATATCCTTTTGATTCTTATCTCGTTTTCCGACGGAAACGCCCCGCAATAAATAATCAGCCCCCAATGACAAATTGGTTGCTTTAACAGGTGTTGAAGAAAAAGAAATAAGGCCGACAACGATTGGCGAGATGAACAGGACAAGGAAAATTCTTTTCATATTGGGTGCCCAGATTGTAACAGACCTGGTTTGAAAAGACAAATGGATCTATGGGCTTCTGCACAGAAAAAGAGAAACCCCCGTCCGCCAAAAGGCGGACGGGGGTTTAATTGAATAAGTTAGTTTATAAGGACGATAAGATTACTCTTCTCCCCCCCATTTCACTTTGGCTCGTGTAAAGATCTTTATGATGTCATCATCTTCTGGTGCTGGGCTTGTGGCTGTTCCCACAACGCCATTACCTGGTGAAAACATCGCTAATCCTAAGTCAATTCCAACTGATTCCGATTGAGCGTAAGTTAAGACGAGATCAATTTCATCTCCAATTTCGTCAGCTTTGGGAGCTGCGCTATTGTCTCCGCTTTCGGATGTATCAAATATCCAGTAGTCAAGAGCAGCGGAAAGTTTGTTTTCAAGAATTGGAGGAGTGTATGTAACCCCAATGTTGATCACTTCCATTCCAACGCCTTGCGCTCCGGTTTCAACTCCCGCACTTCCGCCAGCAACAGGAAATCCTGCGGCTTGGCTGCTGAAAACAGAACTTTTTCCGAATATTTCACCCATGAACCGATCGGATGTTCCGGTGTTCATGGCACCAGTTAGGATGGCGAAATCATGAAAGGCATCATCATCGCCGTCGGTTGCATTGTCATCACCAGACGCCATGAGGATTCCCGCTCGCACATTGAAAAGACCGGCCTCGGTTTCCGGACTGTTATATCCGACTCCCAAGTCAATGGCGTTTCCACCATAGGAAACTTTGTTTACTCCACCACCAGGAAGGTTGGTCCCTTTGTCTTCGCCACCGTTTTGGAAATATTCCGCACGATAGGTGAATCGGTTTTCCTGGATGTTCCCATTGATCCCAACTCGGAAAGTTGTCAATTTGTTGGCGTCTCCAGATATTCCTGTGTTTTCAGCAACACCCCAAAGATATCCAATATTAACGTTTCCGTTTGGAACGATTGTCGGGAATTCTAAGTCGAGGCTGTTGAGGTTCACATCACCTGGGGCAGCATCTCCGATGTTGGTCCCTGTTTGAGTATCATCTTCAATGGCTTTTCCTATGAAGAGGTTGGATTTAACATTTTCCCAATCTCTCATAAGAGTCAATCCATCGATGGCGGCTACAGAGAGAACATCATTATCAGATGGTGAGATGTTCCAGACAAGGTCACCGGGCTTCCCAACATATTGTCGTCCGAGAATGGCTCCGACACCAAATGCCACATCTGCAATTTTGATGAAAGCATTTTGGACAGAGATTATGTTTAATTCGGTGTCAACATTATTGGCATTGGTGCCATCATTCGATGCACCTCTTGTGTGACCGTATTGTTCTCCGGTACGTGAGAATTCAACTCGACCCGTAACGCCTTCTGTGACTTGAGCGTTAATACCCACGAAAACCCGAGTGTTCACTCCACCCGCGCGATCATGAATTGAGTCTTGTTGATCTGCTGCGTTTTTTAAAGAAGCACCCGAGACTTCCAGCGAGCCGTCAAAACTGACGTCTTCAAGGCCAACCAAGGCCCAGGAAGTTGCGGCGCTTACGAACAACGTAACTATGGCAGCTGCCATAAGTTTTTTCATTTTGCTAATTCCCCCTTAGGAGTTTAATTTCACATTTGTCGATGTACTTCAATCAAAAGTTCATCGGCAGATGTACTTTCGAAAGTGACTGAATTGTATCAACGTGATTCAGATTTGTCCAGGATTTGTCGGGCATTTTCTGCCCAGGGTGAAGTTGGATAGAGATCAACAAGTTGGTCCAGGGCGATTTTTCCGTTTTCCATCTCACCGGCTTTTAAGAGAGATCGCCCCAAAGAAAGTTGGACGCGAGGGGCCATGAAGTGTTCACCATATTGATCCATGAACTGTTGATAGGTTTGAGAAGCTTCTGAAAAATTTCCAAGGCGTTCTTGGGTATACCCCAAATTGGATAGAGCCAAAGGCGTAATGAGAGCCTTTCCTCCTTTTTCCACCACCTCTTCAAAAAGCGGTAAGGCGTCTTCAAATTTTTCATCAGCCAATTCCACCTGCCCCATATAATAGGAGGAAAAGAGAAGTGTGGTTAAATCTGGGGATTCGGTTCTGGTCTCAGTTAAGATTTGTCGCGCTTGAGAAAGTTGGTTTATGGCCAAAAGGGATTGGGCTTGGGAAAGCCTGGCCCAAACAAGCTCTCTTTTCTCGTTTCGTCTTAAGATGAAAACGCTTCCCACCAAAAGACCAAAAATGAGAACGCCAAGAAAAGCCAACACCGGCACCTTATAATCCAAGATCCAGGAAAGGGCTTTTTCAACTTTGGCGGCTAGAACATTTTCTTTGAGTTCGGATTTTTTACTCATCTAGGGCTAACGATATATGAATTTGAAGGGAAAGGAAATAGGGGAGAAAAAAATAGGAGAAAGAGAAAATGGAAATTAGAAAATAGAAGGGAATTTTTTCCAGAAGGAAAAAATTCCACCCCCGAGAGGAGTCGAACCTCCAACCCTTTCCTTAGGACGGAACTGCTCTTCCAGTTGAGCTACGGGGGTATAATTTTGGTTCGCCTCGCGAACCAAAATTGGCATGGGGCATGATGCATAAAGCATGGGAAATTTTGTTGAGGATGTGGAAATTAGAATACCATGAGGGATTCGATGTCGTATCCCTTGATTTTATCGCGGCCTTTGAGGTCAGACAATTCAATGAGAAAACCGATTCCGGCCACTTTTCCCCCATTTTTTTCTACCAATTCGCATGTGGCTTTGGCGGTGCCGCCCGTTGCGAGAAGATCATCGGCGATGAGGATTTTCTCCCCCTTTTTGAAGGCGTCCAAATGAATTTCTAGCGTGTCTTCGCCATACTCTAAGGAATAGGTAACAGAGGTGGTTTTGTGGGGGAGTTTTCCTTTCTTTCGAACGGGGATAAAACCAGCACCCAAGAGATAAGCCAATGGGGCTGCGGTGAGGAATCCCCGGGATTCGATCCCAACAACTTTGGTGATTCCTTTTCCTGCGAATCGTTCGGCCAATTGATCAATGGCGGTTTTAAAGGCAGCGGGATCTGAAAGAAGGGTTGTGATATCTCGAAACAAAATCCCTTTTTTGGGAAAGTCAGGAATGTCCCGAATATATTTTTTCAGGTTCTCATTCATGGTGACGGGCATGCCGAATCCTCCTTCTACCTTAATTATTTAGATGAGTCCCATTCTTTGGGCGGCGCGGCGTAAGCGTTGGAGACCTCTTTCCTCCAATTGGCGGACTCGTTCTCGGGATAGACGCAATTTCCTCCCAACAGTTTCCAGGGTCATGCGTTCGTTTCCATTGAGACCAAAGCGCATCTCTAGAATTTTTCGTTCCCGATCCCCCACTTTTTGAAGGGCTTTTTCCAATTCGTCTTTCATTCTAATTTCAGATAAGACATTATCAGGCGAGGTGGCGTTGCTTTCTGCAACGATATCCTTAACAAACAAATCTTCTTCATTATCCAACGGTGTATCCAAACTCTCCAAACCTCGAGCCGCTTCAGCGGCATCCAGGACGCCGCGAATTTGTCGGGCTGACAAATGAAGTTTTTTGGCCATCTCTGCGAGTGTGGGATCGCGTCCCATGGATCCATGCATGTTGTCCCATTCTTTGAGCCATTTTCGGAGCGCTTCCCAAGCATGGGGTGGGATGCGGATGGTTTTGGATTGCTCATCAATGGCCCGGCGGACCGCTTGTTCAATCCAGTAGGCGGCATAAGTTGAGAAACGAAAACCGCGGGTGTAATCAAATTTTTCTACGGCGTGCATGAGGCCGAGGTTGCCTTCTTCAATGAGATCCAGAAAATCAATACCGGGGCGGTAATATTTTTTTGCAATGGGGATGACAAGACGCAAATTTCCTTCGATCAAACGTTTTTTTGCGACTTTGTCATTTTTGGCAGCCCGCTTCCAAAGATTTTCAAATTCATCCTTGGAGATGGCAGGAAGGGTTTTAATTCCCTGGAAATATAGTGTTACTGGATCGAGATTATCCTTCATGGCTATCTAGCATTGTAGAAAACCCGTAACGATTCTCCAACATCTGTTAGAAGAAGGAATGGGTAGAATTTAGGGAAGTTCAATTTTGTGACCTGTAAGGTCAATAATATCGGGGTTGTTGATCAATTCTTCATTTTGATCATATATAAGGGGCCAGATTTCAATTGTTCCATAGAACCGAAGGGCAATTTTCTCTAGAGTATCACCGGGTTTCATGATGTAGTATTTGGGCCGGTCCTTTACTTGGGCGTGTTCGAGATTCTTCTTGGTGGGGATGGGTGTTAACTTATTTTTATTGATTTCAAATACCTCTCTTTTCTGTGCGCGGAGGCCATCCTTTTTCCCCTTTTGTTTGGTTGAGAAAACAGTGGAGGGGGTGGTTTTCTTCTTCTCGCCAGTCGTTAGGGATTTGGCGGGTTTGGCTTGTAAGGTGATGGAACGTTTCTTTTTCCGTTTCTGATTCAAAAACGCTTCGCCGATGGTTTGGCGCCGCGGAATTTCAACGTTGTCAGGATTCTGTTTATTAACAAAAGCCGGTTTTTTGTTCTTGTTTCCAAACCTGAAAGAAAGGTTCAGTTTGTGCCGGGAATCAAAATCTTCAACCAGACCAAAAGAATAATCAAATGAAATTTGACGATAAAAGATACCGGTGCCAGCAGAAAATCCTTCCAGATCTGTGTTGCTGCGGTATCCGGCTCGGAAGGCCAACGGTCCCATAAGGGTTTCAATCCCAAAAGAGGGCGAGGTTTCTTTTTCATTAAAGAAATAGGGGACCTCAAAGTGAACATGAACGGGAACGCTGGGAACGGGAAGTTGGTAAGAGGCTCCTGCCCGAAATACTTGAGGAAGATCTTCCCCTTCTGTATGAAATTCCATTTGTGTTCCAAAATTCTGCAACGCTGTGCCGAACCGAAAACGGGAACCAATGGGAATTTGAAATCCCACATCCGCGGCCACTGCAGAGGCATTATCGGTTTCCGCCAATTCCGTGGAAAGATATTTCCCGGTCAGACCAAAGGAGGCTCGTCCCAAAGAGCGGGCAAATCCCAGGGAAACAGCAAGGTCTGTTTTGGCGGTGACGTTTCGGACCTCTGTTCCATCAAAAAGGCGAATTTCCCCCCCATCGTAATATCCAATAGAAACACCTATGGCACCTTCTTGAAGAGGGGCCCCAATAACAAATTGGCTAAAGGAATCTTCAAAAATCCCGGATTGATATTGAAACGAGGCATGCGCTTTCGTAAGGGTATCAAGTGACGCCGGATTATAATGGAAACCAGAAATATCATCTGATACAGAAGAGAAAGCTTCACCCAAAGCAGAGGCCCGTGCCCCATTTCCTTGAAGAAGGATCAGCCCAGCGGAACTTCCCCCCTCCTTGGCACAAAGAGGCGTCGTCAGAATACTCAGGGCCAGCGTTGCTGGTATCAGATGTTGTTTGAATTTTATACCCATGCTTCTGCCTTTAGCGAGAGATAATTATCCTTTGAAATTTTTCTTCAACTGGCCCATCCAAATGAATCAAGTATATCCCTGATACACTTTTCTTTTCCTTTTTTCTTTTTCGTGTATCCCAGGTGGTTTTGTTGGGACCGGCTTCTTTGTATCCGGAATTCAATTCGGTTACCAATTGACTTCGTTGATCATAAATTTTGATGGTTACTGATCCGGCGATTTTCATTTTGTATGTGATAATGGCAGTCTTGGCGCCATCGGGATGAAGGTAATTAAGAGAAAGGTCTTCAAAAGGATCTTCTTTTTGAGGTGCTGCGTTGATGGTTACTTTCACCGTGTCTGAGCTTGTGGCGCCATCATCATCAATAACCATCAAAAGCAAATCATGGTCTCCCACAACAAGAGGAGGCAAATCAACAACAGCAAGAGGACTTCTGCTCAACTCTCTTACTGATAAGGGAGACTCCACTTTGAACCAAGTGTATTCAAGTATCGTCCCATCCGGATCGTTGCTTTGGCTGGCATCCATTTGAATCCGTTCAAATCCATCTCCATCCGTATCTTCCACTGTTTTATTCGGGCCGGCTTCGGCAACAGGCAATTGATTTTCTGGATTGCGAATGGTAATGGGAAAGGTCGCTGAAGCCGATGCCCATTTCACATCAAAGACCGTTAACGTCAAAATGTGATTCCCAATGGGGAGCGAGAGGGTTGCAGTGGCGATGGTGGTGCCGTTAATAGGGCCCAAGGTTTCTTCTTGCCATAAATATCGGAGTGGTTCCCCTTCTGGATCGTAGGATTCACTGGCGTCAACAAAGAAAAGAGCCCCATCTGCTGCCTTGCTTTGGGTAACAACCTCGGTCGGAACAACTGCCCGCGCAACAGGGGGAAGATTCGCTGGTTCGGGTAATATGACAGTCACAGCAAACGTTATTGTTTGTGACGCATTCTCGATATCAAAAACCGTTAAAGAGAGTTGATGGGCACCAATGGGGAGTGTGAGCGAGGTAACAGCAGTCGTGGTATCAAGGAGAATCCCCAGCTCTTCATTTTCCCAAACAAATCGGAGGTTTCCCCCTTCAGGATCCTGACTTTGACTGGCATCCACAGGAACAAGGGCGTTTACTGCGTCACTGTTTTCTGCCACAACAAATGTTGGGACCGAGGCATTGGCTATGGGAGACTGATTTGCTGGAAGAACAATATCTATATTATAGGAGGAGGTATCAGAAGCCTCTTCCACATCGTAAACGATCAATTTGAGTTGATGGGATCCAATAGGGAGTGTCAGGATTGGGGTGACTGTGGTGGTATCAAGGAGAACCCCCAAATTTTTTTCTTCCCAAACATACCGAAGAGCGGTTCCTTCTGGATCCTCACTTTGACTAGCATCAACCTGGAAATGGGCACTTGTTTCTTGCCGAGAGTTGGTTGTAACAAGAGAGGGAACTTCCGCTCGGCTGAGAGGTGGGAGATTTGCCGGGAGAGCGATATTAATATCAAAGGAAACAGGTGAAGAAGCTCCTTCCACATCAAAAACAGTTAAGGAAAGACGATGGGATCCTATGGGGAGCGATAGCGTGGTGATGGCGGTGGTGGTATCAAGAAGGACACCCAATTCAACTGTTTCCCAGACATACCGAAGGGCTTTCCCTTCCGGATCCTGGCTTTGGCTGGCATCAACCTGAAATGTTGCGCTTGTATCCTCTCGCGTGTTGGTTTTAACAAGAGACGGAACCTCTGCTTGACTGGTCGGAACTTGATTTGGTGGAAGAACGATATCGACATTAAAATGAATTGTGTTGGAGGCTCCCTCCACATCAAAAACAGTTAACGACAATTGATGAGAACCAATAGGGAGAGTAAGCGTGACCAGGGTTGTTGTTGTGTCAATTAAAACGCCCAATCCTGTTTTTTCCCAAACAAATCGAAGTGTTTCTTCTTCCGGATCCCGACTGTTGCCAGCGTCAACTTGAAAAATGGCTTCCATGGCATCACGGTTCTCCGTCACAATTTGTTTGGGAACAGAAGCAATCGCAACAGGGGATTGATTGGCGGGACGATTGATGTTGATCCCAATAGAGATGGTATTCGAGGCCCCTTCAATATCAAAAACCGTAAGTGAGAGGGTATGAAATCCCACAGGCAAGGTTAAAGTGGTGATGGCTGTTGTTGTATCAAGAAGAATCCCCAGCTCTTCTTCTTCCCAAACAAATCGGAGGTTCTCCCCCTCGGGATCCTGACTTTGACTGGCATTGACTTGGAAGCTTGCAGTTGTGTCTTGCCGGGTGTTGGTCACCACAACCGATGGAACTTCGGCTTGTGCCACTGGGGATTGATTGGGTGGAAGGATTACATAAATCTGAAAGGGAATTGTGTCAGAGGCTCCCTCCACGTCAAAAACAGTTAAGGTAAGTTCATGGGACCCAATCGGAAGTATCAGGTCGTTTATGGCGGTTGTTGTATCAAGGAGTACCCCCAGCTCACTTTCTTCCCAAACAAATCGGATGGCACCTCCTTCCGGATCATGACTGTGGCTGGCATTAACAGGTACACGGACGTTCACCGCATCGCGGGAATCTGCCCTCATAATGGAGGGAACAAGCGCATTGGCAACCGGTGGTTGATTGGGAGGTTGAACGATATCGATAGAAAAAGAGATGGTGTCAGAAGCTTCCTCGATATCGAAAACTGTTAAGGAAACAGAATGGTTTCCCGTTGGAAGTTGGATTTCTGAAAGGGCGGTGGTGGTATCCAACAAAATCCCAAGATTTTCTTCTTCCCAAACATAACGTAAGGCTTTTCCCTCAGGATCTTCGCTTGCATTGGCATCGACCGGGAAGCGGGCGCTGGTGTCTCCCCGCGTATCCGTCACAACAAGTGTGGGAACCTGAGCACGAGCAATAGGGGATTGGTTTGGTGGGAGGACAATATCAATGTCAGAAGAAATTGTATCCGAGGCCTCTTCGATATCAAACACAGTTAATGAAAGATGATGAGAACCAATGGGGAGAGATAATGTGGTGATGGCCGTTGTGGTGTCAAGAAGAACACCCAGAGCGGTTTCTTCCCAAAGGTACCGGAGCGGTTGCCCCTCGGGATCCACGCTCTGAGAAGCATCCACCAAAACAGTAGCCGATTCCGCATATCGTTCATCCGCTGTAACAATTGTTGGAACAGTTGCTTCGGCGCGAGGAGGATCGTTGGGTTTGGGAAAAACATTTACTCTCACCGATGTAACATTGGTGGACCAGAGATCGTCTCGCACCATTAAGCTGACAACATGAGTGGATCCCGCCACAAAGGATTGAGTGAAAGATCCGACCCTGGGACCAAAATCCTCTTTTTGCAAGACACCATCAACACCCCAATAATAATCGATGATAACACCATCGTCGTCCCTGCTGTTGTTTCCATATAAAGTGATGGATTCAAATCCATCACCATCGTCTACAATATCGATTGATTCGCCGACATCGCCAAGGTCGGCCACGGGACTGGTATTGATGATGGGATTTCGCGGATAATAATGAGCAAAGATCGGCCCACCGGCATCGTTTTCGCTCATCACATAAATGTTGCCTGCGGGATCGACAGCAATTCCTTCCGGTGAAGAAAGGCCCGTTCCTCCGATATAGATGTTGCCTGTTGGTTGGGATGGATTTCCAAAAAGGGAAATCCCTAAAATTCTTCTATTTTCATCACTTAGGACAAGAAGGTCGTTTGGTGATATTCGCGGGAGATAGGCCAATCCTGAAATATCACCCAGGGGAATATCTTCCGCCGCAAAGGGAACGGTAACACTGAATCCTTTTACGTGAAAGGCAATTTTATAAATCGCTTTGGGATTTTTTTCTTTGATAGCATAAAAAATGCCGGTTTTTGGAAGATACACCAACCCCTCAATCCCCTCTCGGGTTTCCCCTCCCCCCAATTCTGTTATGAGATAAGAAGGCCACATGTTTTTTTCGATTTCGGTCGTATCTTCATTTATATTAAGGATGACCAACCGGCCATCGTATTCATCGGCAATAGCAAAGGTTTCTCCGGACATCCAAGTGATGGCTTCGGGATAGATGAACCCTTGGGTTGGAATCCGCCTTTTCACGGTGACGCGGGTGGCATCCACTTCAAGTTCAAAAATGTCCGGGTTCTTTGAGTTCCCATTAACAACAAAGAAGGTTCGGGTGAGAGGGTTGTAGGTCATGCCAGAGGCTTCAAATTCCGGATAATCGGGGACAGACGAGGCAAATCCAAACCCATAGGTATGGCTCCCAATGTAGTTATCAATTGCGAAAACAGGTAGGGGCCGAAAAAGCAGCATCACTCCTATAATGATTATAGATATTAGGAGAAATGGATTAAGGGAGAGGGGAATTGAGGATGAACCCTTGTTAGCCATGTGCATAGGATGAACCTAGTTTGTTTAAGATTGCATTAAGGACATCTTAAGATATGATTAAGGACTTTATGAAATTTTGACCGACGTGGGAATAGGAAATTGTCTCTGGGATAGAATGCAAATCGACTCTAAAAATCAATATATTTATGAATTGATCCTGTAGCCGAATAAGGCAATATCTCCCCCTCGTTGCTGAAAGCAGAAAAATGTAAGAAAATAGGCTCAAGACTGATGTGGGTAGTGAGTAGTGAGAGGGAAAAATTCGCCCTTGGGCGAATTTTTCCGGGGTGTAGCTCAGTTGGCTAGAGCGCTTCGTTCGGGACGAAGAGGTCGCTGGTTCAAGTCCAGTCACCCCGAAGATTTTGCTTACGCAAAATCTTCCCTCTATTTTCCAATGCTATTTTCTAGCGCTGCCCTATCGCAAAATTTACCCATAACAAATCCAAGCAAAAAGAAGGAGATTCCATGGGCTCATTCGGCTACGGTATGAGGCAAAACGACACGGCGTTGGATGCCATTGGGTTATTTCAAGAGAAAATCAATCGTGCCATTGAAAAGAAGGGAAATCTTAAAAAATTGTTTCACGACATCAAGCACAAATTTGATGACGATGCCCAAGCGGTACTCGGTGTTGCTGAAGAGTTCGTAGAAAACCACGTTAATATTAAAGCCGTAAAAACAAACCTCTTATCCATCATTAAACAGGAATTGAAGCCGAATTCCCTTTCGGATTGGAAAATTCCCGCTAAGAGGAAGAGGACACTTCTAGCGTTTCGAAAACACCTTCTAAAAAATTTCCTAACAGAATCCAAACCGTCCTTGTACAACCTTTCCCATTCGACCGTGGGCCAAAAAGCAAAAATTCCCAGAGGTACATACCTTGAATTTCGTAACGGATTGGCATCGGTGGATGTTCGTGGACGGTACGGATATATCAACAAGCAAAGACGGATCGTGATTCCTTTGATCTTTCAGTTCGGTATGCGCTTTGTCGATGGGGTCGCGGCAGTTAAAATGAAAAATCAATGGGGATTTATCAACACAAAAGGAGAGACCCTCGTTTCTCCTCGTTATTGGGATGCGATCCCCTGGATTAAGGAAACCTATATTGTGGGTATTCGTGAAAAGAAGAAAAAGAAATACGCGTTGGTGGATAGGAACGGCAAATTTGTTTCCCCCCTTCGCTTTGATGAGATTGATCCCAGTACGCCCACTCGGGAGGCTCCGACAAAAGTCCAGATAGATGGGAAATGGGGATTTATGGACCAGAACTTTAAGATGGTTATCCCCCCTCGGTTTTCGAATTGCTCTTTCTTCGAGAGGGGGCAAGCCTGGGTTGAGATCCGTAAGAAGAAAAAACATATAACAGGAACCATTGATTTCAAAGGTCGATTCATAAAAGAGAAAACGTAAAAACACCCACACAAAAACCTATGGAATCCTCCTTCATTCCCCCGAAAGACACCCCGGAGTTTTATAATTTCCAAGGCATTGCCCATCAGATGGAGGGAGAGTACGCGGCGGCCGTCGCGCAATTCGATAAAGCCATTGAAATGAATCCCGGATATGTTGAAGCCTACAACAACCGTGGAGTGAATCGTTTTAAATTGGGAGATGTCGATGAAGCTGAAGCCGATTTTTCAAAGGTGATTGAAATGGATCCCAATCATTTCGATGGACTTTATAACCGTGCCTTTTTATATAAAAAGACAGAAAGGTTGGATAAGGCCCTTCAGGATTTTTCAAAAGCAAGAGAAATCAGCCCCAATGAGCCACAGGCATATTATATGTTGGCCGACACCCACTTTTTTATGAATGATTTTGATCGCGCCCTGGAGTGTATCAATCAGGCTATCTCTTTGAATCCGAAGAATGAAAATAAAAAGAATTGTTTCTACTATTCTTTAAGAGGCGCTATAAACGAACAAAGGAAAGACTGGGAAAATGCTTTGGCTGATCTCAATAAATATATTGTTTTGGAACCATCTGATCCATGGGGGTATCAAATGAGAGGATATATCCACTTGGAAATGGGGAATTCCAAAAAAGGTTTAAAAGATTGTCAATCCGCTTTAAAACATGCCCCCCTAAACTGGCCCAATCGATCGGAAGTGGAAAATTGGATCAAAGATATTGAATCAGAATAAATCAGGCCTTACTATCAAACTGACGAAAGCGATACCATTGGGTTGGATATTGCTGTAAGAACCGACCGTAGATATCGGCTACCTCTTGGACTGTCTTTTCAATACCTTTTCGGGACCTGTCGCGAGGATAAAGAGGGGATGCAAATTCGGCGCTGTAGGAACAAGGGCCCTTTCGAACAACGGTTCCGATAAGAATTGGTTTTCTCTCTTTGGCCGCCAACACCACTGGACCCTTGGGTAAGCGGATTTGAGATCCCAAAAGATCCACCCATGTGCCTTCTTCTCCAAAGGGATGATCCCCCACCATGGCAACAACATCTCCTCGTCTTAAGGCGGTGGTCACTTTAAGAGCTGCATTGTTCCCAACCGGAATAAAATTCACTCCCTTTGTGCGTCGACTTTCAAACACTTTCTTAAATTTTTTGTTTTGATAGGGTTGGTAAACAGCGCTAATGGGCCAACCCCATTCTCGCAAAACCCTTGCTCCGAATTCCCAATTGCCAAGGTGAAAGGTTAAAACCATAAATCCTTTTTCCTTGGCCCGAAGCATTTTAAGCATGTCTCCTTTCGACATATCCAGTTTGACGTCATCCGGAAAAAAGAAATCATGTAGTGTCAGGGCAAAATTTTGAAAGACTTGGTTTGTCATCTTTTTCAATTGTTTATCCGATACATTCAAAAATTGTTTCAAATTGTGCTTGGTTGTTTTTTTTTGAGAATGAGGAATGGATCCGTAAAAGGAACCCAAATTTTTGATCACTTGAAGACGGAGAGAAATCGGGAGCAGACGCGCAAAGAATGCCAAGATTTCAAAAACATATCCTCCCAGCGTTGTCCCCCAATCTTTCAAGCGATGTTTCATTGAGGGGGCACCATGTCGAGGATTCGCCTGGCGGATTCCCAGGCCGAGTGAGGTCGGGAAAGAGGTTGAATATTCTTTTGCATTTGAGCGTATTTACGAGGATGTTCCAATAAAGAGGTTAGGGTTCGAATGAGTTGTTCCGGTGTTCGTGCCAAAGTCGCTGCTCCATGTCGAATTAGAAACTGAACATTGCGTTCTTCTTGGCCTGGTATGGGATTGGTTAAGATCATCGGAAGATGTTTGGCGAGGGCTTCCGATGATGTTAATCCTCCCGGCTTGGTGATGAGAACATCGGCCACTGTCATCAGGGCCGCTGTATTTTTTACATATCCCATGATACGAATGTTCTTTGTGGCATTTTTGTGATTCAATCGATTAAAGAGACGACGATTGTGGCCACAGATTACGAGAATCTGACCATCCAGATTTTTATTCTGCAACGAATCAACAATTTCTTCTAGGTATCCAATCCCGCGGCTTCCCCCCATGATCAGAACGGTTTTTTTCTTAGCCCGAAGTCGGAATTTTCTCCGAATTTTTTTGGGATCCATCGTTTCTCCAAAATGAGGATGAATGGGAATACCCGTGACACAAACTCGGTCCGAATCAATCCCACGGTGGATCAATTGCTCTTTGATGTCTTCATGCGCAACCAGGTACATATCCACTTCCGGGTGGCACCAATAGCGATGAACACCAAAATCCGTGATGACACACACCAGAGGCACTTTTAGACGTCCCTTCTTTTTTTCAGCGGCCATGGCCGTGGCCGGGACTGCTTGGGTACACACTACAGCTTTGGGTTGATATTGGCGTAATATTTTTTGGGTTCGAAAAGAACCAAACAACGTGAGAAGACCTCGGGCATCACGCGTGAGGGTTTCAATGTCAGGATTGTCATAAAGGAAATCCCAAATTTTGGGAGCACGCTTGAGCATTTGAAGGTACATGCGGTTAAAAAAATGGCTTAAAAAGGGATAGGCATGACTGGCGGCATCAAGGCCCACACATTTGGACTGCGGATCAATGGTTGAGGCCACTTTCATTATGGCTTCCGCTGCTTTTTGATGGCCGGTATCTGGAACCATGTACATAAACAACAGACAATTTGAAGGGGTCATAATAAGATTAAAAACCAAATTTTGACGAATATTTTGATATAAAGCCGAATACTGAAATGATAGGAAAGTTCGTGGGATAAGAGGAGATTTTTCTGATGAGGGAACGACGGTATTGGCTCATGAAATCGGAACCCGATGTTTATTCAATCGATGATTTGAAGCGGGAAGGGCAGGCCCATTGGGACGGCGTCCGGAATTATCAAGCCCGCAATTTCATGCGTGATCAAATGAAATTGGGAGATTTGGTTTTGTTTTATCATTCCAACTCGGACCCTTCTGGTGTGGTGGGAATGGCGGAGGTGTGCAAAGAATCCTATCCCGATCCCACTCAATTCGATCCCAAAAGTGAATATTATGATTCTCGCGCCATAAAAGAAAAACCGGTTTGGATGATGGTGGATATCAAATTTGTCCAGAAATTTCCGCGCACTGTCTCGCTCGAAGAACTTCGGCAAAACAAAAAGATTCAGGGTATGCTGGTTTTAAAGCGAGGAATGAGGCTTTCGGTTCAACCGGTGGAAAGGGAGCATTTTCAATATGCTGAAAAGTTGGGCAGAAATTTATAATCGCATTCGCATTCGCGATCGCGCATGCGTGAGAGATTTAATTAACCCACTGTGGGCTGGCCTTAACCCTTATCTTCTGATACCCCAAATTCTTCGTGAGCCGAAAGATGTTTTTATTAAGCCTTCGTTTGAGGACGACCTCGATCAGGGTGGCTTGGTTGGGTTTGATCAAATTCGTTAGCTTGGTTTTAAAAAAGAAATCTTCATAGGCCACAAGGGGGGTATCAGGTGCGGATTGCACCCGAAATCCCAGTTCTCCCCCCTCCACCTTCGAAAGCACATCGTAATTAACATAGATCACAAAAAATTCGGGATTAACTATGTTTTTGTGATGATGCCCCAAAAATCCGGATGGAAATTGGTCACCTTTCCCCCATCCATCGGTTAATTCAAGAGCGTAATCATTGAGCGTGTTCCCCATCTGGTCACAAATGCGAAAAACAATTTGGACATAACGGTCCAGTTTGGATTTATCTTGATAGAGATCATCTTTTTGGAGAGCCGTTGTCTTTTCTCTAAATTCTTTGGAAACCCGGTTGTATTGTTTCTTGGTTTTAACCTTTAAGGCTGTTCCAATAGCATCCAGAACTGGATGATTGCCTCGGGAGGGGATGGCCCCCATGATGCCGTAGGTATCACCAGAATGGGATGTTTTGGGGGTAATCAAAAAAGGGTTGTGAGGAAGTTTTTTCTTCTTGGCTTGTCCCGTATGATGGATACGCCAGATTTGCATGTTAAGATTGGCAGCCGAAACCCGAACCACGCCATCGGATCCTCTTTCTGAGGTGCCAGGCGCAATGGTATCCCAAAAATTTTTGTCGATCCATTGTCCGGTGATGACAAAGGAATAAAAACCACGAACCGAAGCCAGCTTATTGGTCAGCCAGTTTGAGTTCAAATCCCACTGAAATTGGGATCCCAACTCCAATCCATCCAAAACACGAAGACCCGGTTCAGTCCCCCATAAACTTCTTAACCGGCTCAAACGGGATTTGCCCAGTTTGGCCAATCGGGAGCCATGATTGGGCGGAGCCAACATGATCAAATGGGACATTGGGAGAGCAGATTTTTTTTTGCCGTAATAATGATTAACCCATTCCCGTACGACCAGTCCACCGGTAGAGTGGGTAATACAGGCAAATTTTCTTTTTCCAAATTGGGAGCCGTAAACATCATTTAGGGCAGCTTGAAAGGCATGCACAATATCCGGTAAGGTTAGATCATCGTCTAAGGTCACATATTTACTCAAATAAACATCTTTGACTGTGTGACCCAAAGATTTCAGTCGTTTGGGAAGAACACCGTAGGTGCGAGTAGAAGTGACGTTGTAACCATGTACAAGAAGAATATCCACGGTGAAGGAGCATACTTTATCTTGCTGAAGTTGTTAAGGATTTATACCTCTCATGCGCATGCGCATGAGAGGTATACACCTTAAGCTGCCTGGAGCCGTTCTCTAAAGCCTTTAAAGAGGTCTCGGACTTTCGGTACCATCACTTTTTCTAGGACGCCGAAGAGTTCATCCATAATCCACCAGGTTGTCCCCTCTTTTAGAAAGATGGATGTTTCGGGTGTGAGCCCTTCAAAATTTAATTCGGGTCCTCCTTCACGCTTAACCACCTGGAACACAGGATCACCTTCCATCAACCATTTCAATTTGTCCGGCGCGGTATCCGATTGGAAGTGGACCTCAAGAGGTTCCATAAGAATCATGTTGTTATCAAACGCTGCCACGTGTTCCGGCCCGAGAACAATAGCTTGAGGATTTTTTTGGATGGGACCAAACTGGTCTGCCAATGTGGGTGTTTCCACCACAAAAACCGCTCCTGCCGGATGGTGGAATTCTTTCACCAGCCTTTTCAACTCTTCCTCATCTACTCCTTGGTCAATCAGAAACACAACCGGTTTCTTCGGATCCAACACATCGGTCACCCATTCCCCCTCCATGCCCAACGATGCGGGTGTTTGCCCAAGAGCCTTGGCGATGGAGAGATAGGTGGCACTGTTTTTTGACCGGTGAGGAAAGGGTTTCCCTTTTGAAACAAAAGGTGGAACCAGGGCCATCAGCAATCCAGAGATCAACAGACCAATGGTTTGAAGAATATTTTGACGGTAATATTGTTGGATGATCTCGATAAAAGGTGGAAGATTCTCTATTCCAATATAGAATCCCAATAAGGCAAAAGAAATGGGGAACAAGGCCATAATGGACAACAGGGAAATCTGAGTTGATCCCCACCGTCCTTCTTCGGATGGTGACGTGAGAGGAAATTCTCTTAATTGATCAATCCACGGTTTGACTTCTGCCCTTTCCACTCTTTTCAATTCTCCATTAAGATATTCAGTATGGTGTTCATTGAGCCGGGTCATGGGGATGGGGTCTAAATGATCTCCATTGTTTTCCATATAATCAATGAAATCATTCAGCACTTTTAAAACAAGGAGGCCATTAAAATCCGGAAGATCACGAAGTTTTTCTATGATAAATTGCCTCAATTGGTAAAGTCGTTCCTTTCCTGAAGGGAATTTCGCTCGGACGCGCACATGCTGGGCCACCATACTTATTAATTTGAGATCGGTCACTTCTCCTGTTGTGATCCTTTGATAAAGAGGGATTAAACTTTCATCTGTTATTATGACTTCCCTTTCGATACCCTTTTTGAAGTCCATGATTAATTTCCAGTAAGAACGCAGTTCATCCAATCTCCAAAATCGTGTTTTCCCCTCCTCTGTCCAAGGAACAAAGGTGATTGACGAGAAATCAAATCCATCTATTTTTTTGACCCGTTGGAAACCCGGAAGATCGGTAAACTCAATCAATACGGGTTCCAAGCCCGCTTCATAAGCCAAACCAATATTCGCGTTTTCGTGCATGGCCACAACCACGGTATTCTGAATATCAGGATCATGAAGAAATTTTTGGGGAGCCTCATGAAAGAACTTGCGAAGGAAAGGCGCCAAATTGAACATTTGAAATCGTCCGCTGGGTTCGGTTATTCCTTTGATGGGGATGGTCTCAGATGGAGGGTCGAAATAAATATGATGTCCTTTGACATCTGACATCGGCCCCTCAAACAAATCCGCATGTAAGATGGTGACACCGGAGGGATCAATTTCTTCTTCAAGAACAGACTGGATATCGGGGTTTACCGCCGCACGAATCGATTCAACGGATTGGTGCGCATTGGCATGGGCATTACCCACCTCAAGGACAAATTTGTCAGAGAGATACGCCTTGTTGGCCTCTCTTCGTTCCACGGCTTCCATCCCGACAAATCCCATACCCGTTCCAACATCAATGACCGTTGAACCCGGGGTTGGCTTTAAGCCCAACAACATTAAAAGAGAAGACCGGCTTTTTGGAGAATAGGCACCACGAAACACATTGTAGAACCGGCCCCCTATCATAATTGATTCATAGGCAAGGGGCGTTGGGAAAATATCGGATTCCCCTTTGGATGACAACAGATGATTCGATCGAACATGATCAAACAAAGGCGTCAGTTTCCGGTAGTCGGGTTCCAAAAAGAGGACGCCATAACCTGGCATGTATTGTTTTTCCTTTGGGGAAGGTGTAGCCGTAAAAAACAAAGAGAATCCGAGCGATTGACGGGTTGAGGGTGTGTACTGGGCTTTATAAGCGTATTCGGGAATTTGACTTGCTTCTGAGCCCAACCCACCCTGAGAAAGCGTTGAAATAAAACGACCGGTTTCTTCATTGGTGTGAACCATGTTGTCAGGAATGTGGGGCGTTGGAACATTATCCAAAACCGCCATGATGGGTTCGGATTTGTACATCAAGAGTCTCAGTTCGGAAAACAAAGGTTCTTCCTCATCCGAAGGCTGGGCCAGCGGCAAGAAGAACTCCTGGGCGATCTTTTTCTGATCCCCGGTTAAGGGCAGTGTTTGATACCAGAATTCCGCCTCGTCGGTCACCGCGAGCTGTTGATCATTCCCGTTTGGATCTTTGCGGATGTCAAAATCCGGATCCTTAAAGATAACTTTGAAAATGGATTCAACATCAATTAACGGTGATGTTGCTGTTGTATCAGAAGAGGAGGTTGGATGGGATAGATTCGCAACGATCCCAGAAAGAGAAGCGAATTGCAATTGGGAATCCGTTGGCAAGAAAGTCAAAGCATTCCCCAACAATTGGGAAAGGAAAGAGAAATCATGCAGTACAACCCCTGAAAGGATGATGAGGAGTCCCAGTATAAGGAAGAAATGGAGGGAATGAGTTGGTGACGTACTTCTTTTTGGTGAAGACACTTTATTAACCTTTCGGGACTTGGGGATGTAGATGGTGACGTTGAATTTATCTTCTCCATCAAGGAAGAGTTTCCATCCGGCGGCTTGTCCGTTTAGATAGGCCTTTCGGATAAATCGGCCATTGTTCCCGGCTAGGCGGTTTGGGGTGAAATCGGCTTGATCCGAATACTCAACCAGATAATGATCCCGCTTTTCGTTTTGAGAGAGTTTGAGGTTGACGCGTCCCCCATCGAACTTAATGGAATTTGCGAGAAGTTCTTCAATGAGGAAAGAACGGAGATACTCAAGATCTTTTGGAGCGTCTTTTTTCGTTCTTAATTTATCGATCATCCAGTTGATCTTTGCTCTGGCGTTGGCTCCTTGTATCAATTCATCCTCAAGTGAGACGGTTGTTGGGAATTTTCCGAGAGATTCGGTTGTTAGTTCGGAATAAACCCACCACATTCCAATTCCCACTCCCAAAAGCAAGCTCAAAAATTGATTGAGGTTTCTCGCCAAGGAGAGGATGGGAGCGAAAAGTACCGAGAAAATGGTGGCGTAAGGGATCGAGAAGAAGAACAAAAAGATACTTGGGCCCAGTGTCACCAGAAAGAGGAAACCAAAAAGAATCACAAGATAGATCAAAGCACCTCGTTGAAGGGGTGAGAGATCAGACAATAGGGACAGTTGAGGCTTAACGTCACTTGGTTCGAGATCCGTTTCGTCATCTGCCGTTTCTTCCGTTTCACCTGTTCCCTTTTCAGGATATTCAATGGGCGAGATGAGGGCCATCGATCTTCTGTTGGTGTGCAACCAGATTCGTTTGTTTTCTTTGACTTGGTTTTTAGCCAAGTTTTTGGCCAGGGTCGCGAACGAGGATCGAAATTGGGCCTCTTCCTTTCCATTTAATTCATCAATAAGCCAGAAATTTGGCCTCGCTTTTTTTCCGTTGTCGGTGTATCGAATCCAAAGATCGCCGTTGCGCCGAGAGGCCTGAAATTCGATTTGTTTGGCATCGGAATTAAGAGAATTCTCGATCATTTGATCCAGCTGTGATTCAAGAAAGTCGCGATGGTTTTCCGGGTCTAATCCCAGTACATTTTTCTTTTTCAACCTTTTAAGGAGAGCATTTTTGCGCCAGTGGGCTTTAAATCCAAGCCGGGTTCGAGGAAAGAGAATGGGTAGGATACTGATCCGTGCGGCTCGATTGTAAAGGGACCGCGAACGAACAAGAAACCGAGAAACCAAGAGACTTGGAAAATAGCCCGCCATCCCAGCAGAAACCATGATGGCCCACTCTATCCCTTTCCAATTCAAGTGTTGGTTGACAATAACAACCATAAGAATCGGAACCGTCACAATAATGATAATGGCCCCAATTCGATTGATTTTGTTGGCGGTAAGGGGTGTCCTCACTTTTTGGGATTCCTCTTCCGTTGCGGGAGGTGGAATATACGGTACTACCCCCGCTAATAAAGATGGCTTGGCCCACTTCGATCCTTCCATCTCCGTAAGACTGGGAAGGTTTCCGGTTAAGATAAGCATGATGATTCCAATAACGACCACAGAAACCACAAGGATCAAGGCTCCGATAAGGGCCAATCTCAAATAAGATTTCCAGGTTTCTTTTTCTTGGAGTTCGGGAATGGCCTTTGATCCAATTTTGGAGGTAAGCCATTCCGGGCCGGTGGGATGTTCCAGCCCTTTTTCAACACGTTCGGTCCACTTGTAATAGATCTCATTGGCAATTTGAAGGTTTAGCTTGTCCCCAACAATCAGCAAATCTGACGGCCATTTCCCATAAAGAAGCGCCGCAATACGAGCTTTTGTTGTTTCGATATCCTCGCCCAGTAATGTCTTTAAATAGATTTCAAGGTAATCGGTTTCATCGTCTCGAAAGGCGTGACGAATGGTCATCACGCCTTGGACAAGTTTGGCGAGGGTGTAAATTTGTTCGTCTCGTCCCTCATATTCCCCTTCGGATAATGAAAAGAAATCACCGAGATCTGACAGGCGGACCTCTTTCCCTTTAAAGGCGACCATATCCTTAAAGAGATAAACCCTGGGATCCGGATGTGCATAACCCGAATCAAGAATGGATTTGGTTAAATTTGCTAACTCTTCAATAAAAATCTTGGGATCGGTAAAAGAGTCTTCCACTGCGTCCTGAATACGAATCCCAAATAACTTATGAAATGCCTCTAATGCTTCGCGCGTGAATAATTGGTCCACTCTTGTTAATCGTTTCAATCCTCCTCGCCTGAGTCTTATCTGAACCGCCGAATCAAAGGTCACCTCTCCATTTGATTCGATGACATCCAACGGAATGGTTTGTAAGGTTGTTCCAAGCAACTGATGTTCTTTCCCTCTTTGCCAGAATCCAAGTTCAACCTGCTCGGCTGTCATTCCATCGGAATAATGCGATCGGCCAGGAGGCATATCACTGATGGTTTGTTGAAGAATCGGACGAGAATAAAGCCCGGTGCGGGAATCAGTGGGAATCCCTTCAAGCCAATCCGGATTTTCTTGTGAGAGTAGTTCGTAGGTTCCCTCCATTGTCATTTGGATGCTGACATTGACTTTTCTGGTTCCTTTGGTTGTATTCATTCCTCCTGGTTGGAGTTCATCTATTACCCGCTCAAAGAAAAGTTGATCAAAAGGAATTTCGTCTGGTTCGTCAGCGCGCATTTTCTTTTCGTGTAAATGCCGAATCTCTTGGATAACGCCCGCCCGGTCATATTCCCCTTTGTAGAGCCAGGGGGCATCCACGTTTTCTGTTCCAACTCCCTTAAACTCAATGGCATTGTAGTCATTGAGGAGGCGGTCTCCTCTCTTGGCGTTGAAGCCGGGAATGTCCTTGGGTTCCAGCTTTCCAAAGAAGGCTTGTAACCGATTTTCTCCTGCGTTGTACCAGACTGTAAATTCCCCTTCAAAATCGGCCATGCGACCATGACCATCGTGGGTTTTGACATGAACAGATTGGGAGTCAACCGCCCTTACTCCAAATTCCTTTTCAATTTGGGAGTTTGTTAACGCATGTCCTTCTCCGTCTCGGACTTTTCCAATGAAGAAGAGGGGCCAATTAAGAGAAGAAGCAGGGCGAGTAAGTGTGGTTTGTCTGTCTCCTGTTGGGAGACTTAAGGTTTCTTCCGAAGCAACAAAGAGTTGCACGTTGTGTTCGTGATTCCCTGCTGGTTTTTCCGGGTGAGAGAGCATCCAGTCGCGTAAAGTATGGGGTCCCACCCGTTGCCCATTCCATGGGGATTTCCAAGTGAATTGAGGATAGTAGGGTAAGGCAAACCAGGCATCGAGATGATTTTGATTGGGAATTTGATGCCTCAAATGGGATGCTTCCGGTGTCACAATAATGTCTGTTGACCATTTCTGATCACGGATGTTGAGATCTTTAAGTTCGCTGAGGTTGTTGGCGGTATCACGAATGTCGTTTACGGAAGGATATCCGTTTCGGTCAGGGTGAATGCTCGCCAAGGTTTGGAGTTGCGTGAAATCTTTATTGAGATGGTTCCACATCCGCACAAGATGTTGAAAGGTATCTCCGGCTTCCCCATTGGTGTCTTCTTTGGTGGGGCCAATATGTGCAAGAGCTGTAACAGGAACAATCTCCTCCCCGCTTGCTGTTGTGCGAAGGGCCCTGGCCGCGCTGGCCGAACAATATTGGTGTCCATAAGAGACAAGGGTGTATCTTCTGTCTTCTGTTTGATCGGCCACCACCATTGCGCCCGGTTCCACCAGAATCACCGTTCCCAGTTTGGAATGATGCGCGTAGGTCACTTTGTTATTGGTTTCTTTCCATTTCTGCTCTGTCGCATCCGAATCTTGAACGTATTTTTCAACACCAGGAAGAGTATCGTATTCGATCAGTCGCAAGGATTCGATCTCTCGAAACAGCCAATAGGAACGAACCATACGAATAAGATTCAGGGGTCAAAATTCCCGGATATGAGTCCCTATCCCCCGAAGGATCTCGATAAGGAATAAAAGGAAGGAATGTATGCTTACCCTGTTGGCGTAGAGGGCCAGCGGCATTCCCGCCGATATGGAACGGGCTGCGTCGGGGAAAGCAAAGGGAGCTGATAAGGATCCTATCATGAGTTCCTGAAGAAAGGGCCAAACTGTTGGGAGGATCAGGAAATAGACAAGTCCCACAAGAAGGCTAACGGTTATGGCAGTCAGGAGGACAATCCCTAGCGCCTTCCAGGGAAAAGTTCGATTGGTAACAAGAGAGGGGGATTGGTAAGGATTAGCCGGTTGTTGAGGATCAATTAGGGAATCAGGTTCTTCCTCATTTGAGAATTCTCTAACAATGGTGAAATATCGTCCTCCAAAGGCAGCAAAATTAAGATTGATTTCTGCGCGAAGACCATGAGAGAAGAGAATAGTGTTAAGGCGGTCCAGTTGTATTGACAGATTTTCTCGGATCCTCGCAACAGTCCTGTCATGATCATCGAGCGCATCCCGATTCCGGAGCAATTTATTCAAAAAGAGTTCTGAACCCCCTTCTCTGGACAGAATATGATTGATCAATATAAGGATCCGTTCAAGAGGAGGCACCACTTCTGGATCAATTTGTCGGGCAAGAGGTTTCCACTTTTCTGGGATTTTTTTTCGAGGAAGGGTTCTTAGAACCAAAAAGATTTCCGTTTCCAATCTTTTCTCAAGTGGAAGATTCCTTTGGGAATAGCGAAGCACCCATCGGAAATACAGTTCGCGTAAGACCGGAATCAATACAAAACAAAAACATAGGGTGAACAGAACCGTTTGCCAAAATGTCAATTTTTTCCACCAGGGTTCCTTTGCCTGCGTCACTTTCGGAAAAATCTCAACAGGAAAATCTCCTGGCGTGTCACCATAAAATTCTTCAATTTGCTTTCGGACGGGACCAATATCCGTGGTTTCTTTTGATGCATCATCGGAATCCTGGCCAATAAGTTCGTCGAAACTAGGAAGGTTTCTCTTTTCTGTTTGAGGATCACTGACCGAAATGGATGTTGGACCTCTTGTCTCTTGGCCATGCGTGATACCGGCTTGGTTCCACCAGATCCCCCATGCGACAAAGAGAAAACCGACCACCCGAAATATCTTAGAGAAGAAAGAAATGGGAAGTTTGTTATCTTTTGTCTCTTTGGTGCCGAAGAAGAAAGGCATGGCTGCGAAGGAAGATAAGGAATCTGGAACGAAAGAGGACATCCCGAGTATATTTATTTGGAACCACCATTCCAGAAAGACGAGCAAGATAAGAGTAAGATCCACGAGTAGGAAAAAGAAAGAGGCATATATGATCCGCCTCAAGTTTTCTTCTGTTAGCCAATCTGGACCAGGTTTTATGGTTGGGAAGGGATGAACCTTGGTCTTCTTTGGCCCCTCTGGTGTTGATGTGATTCTGTAGAGTTGGAACCGCACAAGAATACGAGATTTCGATGCTGACATGGCCCATCGATATTCCAGTTTGTATCCATGCCTTTGCAGGGTTTCATTAACTATTTCCAACTCAAAATTATGTTGTTCCACTACCATGAGTTCTCGTTTTCCATTTTCAAGCTGAAGAATATAGGCATCCGAATTGGTTTTTATGGTTTTCAGTAAATTGGAAAGGGCGGTGGAAAATTCTGAATCAATTTTCTCGGCTTGTTCAAGAACATTTATTAATCCAGTGGATCGATCGTGCCAGAGGATCCCTTGCGTGTGTCCTATGAAGGTCAAGCTGTATTGAAGTTCCCGAAATTGTTTTCGTTTCTGCTTGGCGCGAATCCATATTGGAATCTGAATAACTAAAAGACAGAACAACAGTATCCCCAAGAAAGCGAACAGGGCCCAAGGTACGAATCTGTCATTCTCAATAAGACCCCCCAAGATAACCTTTTGACTGGCAATAACGTTCAGTACCCACTTTAACCCTTCCGTTACATCAAAACCCAGCCATTCCCCCCCCATCGAGGCCAAACTGGAGGTAGAAGAATCCTGGGTCTGGTTCTTAAAAAACGAAGTCAGATAAAACAAAAGGAAAGAGGCCGCGAGCTTAAGAAGAGCCGCCGCAGTAAGGCTTTTGATGGCAGCCGGTTCGGTGTTTGTGGTTTCAAATCCATTCAGGTAACTGGTTAAGTGGGATTCGATCTCATCCGCTGATTTTTCTTCTTGATGGTTTTTAATAATGAGCTTGGCGGTATTGCGGGAAATTCTTTCTTGTTTTTCCTCAGCCGCGGCGAATTTGGGCATTTCTGAGAGAGTTTGAAGATCCTCAATTTGTTTTTCGGTTATTTTGTAGTTCCAAATTTTATCTGACAAGGAACGCAAGTCCTCAGGACTGGTCTGTTCTCGTTCCGAATCGGATTTGGCCATGAATTCTGGGGTACCGGTGTCTTCATCCTCTTCTTCATCGTCTTCGTTGTAATCAAAGGCATGAAAATCAAACGGGAGAGAATCAGGATCATTCCCTTTCCAATCTTGAATTTCCTGGGCCGTTTTGAGGGCATCGGTGCGCCAATCACGTTGGTTCCATGTAAAGTAGGAAGGATAGGCTTGGGCGACACGTTCTCGGTCTTTTGAAAGGGGGTCAGAGCCAGGAGAATCGGACGTATTCAATTGCAAAGGATCAAAGTTGTCTGGAAAAAGGACATCCAAATCAATCTTCTGAAGCAACAGGTCCTGCATCAAGGTTAAGGTGGAAGAAAATTGCGAAGCCTGGTTCCGACCAAACCCTCCAACGGTTTTTCCAATGAGGGATGTTGCCAAATAGTTATGGGTGCCCTTTGTAAATGGCAGCTTAAAAATGGCCCTCATTTGGTTTAGATGTGATTCAAATTCTTTTGGATTGGATTGGGCCATTAAGCAAAGGGGAATCAAGTTCGAATAACCAGAAAGGGAAGTTATCGTGTCCATAAGGTCCGGATCGGGATGTACCTTAGCGAGCCTATCCGGGATGATGGGACCAAACTTTTCTTCTAATTCGACAATAAATTCCTCAGCTGAACTAAGATACTCAGGAACGTCCTTTGGATCATCAACATGGGCCACAATATAGCGGGGAAGGCGAGATCCCGCATAGAAGAAATTGTATTGAGGGTAGGTTGCGTAAAAAGCATAAAACCGCATAATTTTCTCAATATCTTTTTCATCAGTAAGCGCAAGGTTTTCTAATCCATCGAATGCTGTTCCAACGACATCCTTAACAGGATAGCCTGCCTTGATGGCGTGTATGGTGGCCTTTATAATTAAGGAAAATGCTTCCCTATTTTTAACTGAGGACATGATTCCTGGGAGTACGAATCCAAGTATATAAGCTTCTTCCGATGTTTCTATATAGGGAGAGAGAGGATTTACCCCATCTTCAAAGATGGAATCCAATTCGGCAAAAGAAAGACCCCTAGATCCTTTTGTGATTCCATCAAGGATATTTTCACAATAGCGTATGGGACGATCCTCGAAATGTTTAAAGGATTGAATCATTGAGGTAAGAAGAATTTCCTGTTCGGCTAGAGAAAACGGGGTGATCATGGGATTAATACGATGCGGAGCGATCGATGTTTGGAATGCTAACTCCCTCAACAGGGATTCAATTCGGTTCGGATCGGGCGAAGGACCATCCTCTCGAATCGGAACCGGAGGCACCATGGCCAAGGAAGAAGAGGTGAATTGGAAGAAGGCCCATCCCCATGCCATCCACTCCGAAACATCAAGACCAAACAAACCTCCCCCCATCATGGCCAAACTCGAGGAAGCCATTTCTAGAGCCGGATTCTTGAAAAAGGAGGTCAGATAAACCAAAAGGAAAGAGGCCGCGAGCTTAAGAAGAGCCGCCGTCGTGAGGTTCCCGAATTCTTTTAGATCCTGTTTCAAGTCCCAGAAATCACCACCTTTAAGTTTTTGGGAATTGGTCCAGTCCAGATAAACGAGATGAAGGTTGATATAAACAAAATGGAAAAGAAATAATGCGACCAACATGACCAAAGGCAGATGAAGGATGGGATTATTTATGAAAAGCGAAGATTTTAGAAGGAGTTGGCTTAAGGCCCAGGTCCCAAAACTCCCGGCAAGGAGGTTGAAGGCGGGGCCACTGAGGCGGACGAGGGCGCGCGCGAGGGGTGGGGCCCGCCCGAATTCCAATTCAACCGAAGTCCAGGATTGCGGGGTGAGTCCCTTTTTCATTTTGATCCGGTAATTGAAAAGGAGGCCCACCAGATTCAAGGGAATCACAGAGACCAGGTGTCCCAATTCTTGAACAAGAATGGAGGTGAGATAAGTTCCTTTTTGTTTGGGAGTAAAAACTCTGTTAGCGGTAATAGATTCTACTTCATGGCCTGCATCCTCTTCCCCCTGAGGTAGATCGACTGTGTATTTTCTGTCTACCGAATGCTGAGCGAGAAGGGTCTCAAGTGATTCTTCGTTCAAAAATGACGACATGTCATGATTCTTTTTTATTCCCAATTCGTTGAGTCTGGTGATCACCTCAAGGAGTTCTTTTGGAAAGGAAGCAGCTCTGTATTTATCGAATATTTTTGAACAACCGTTGATAATATTTTTTAAGCGCTTTCGAATTTCAGAAATATTCGTGTAAAAATCGGAGGCTTTTAGTTGAGTGGGATGATGTTTCAATTGATTAAGAATGGTGGTTAATAAATCCATGGTTTGGTTAAATTCGGCGAGAAGCCGTCTCGACCTCACCACCAATCGAGATCGCGCCTGCTGGTTGAGTTTTCCCCCCTTCATGGGGCGCCACAGGGGTAGGTTGTATGTTTTCATAAATTGATCGATGGGATCCAAAATTTTCCAACGCCATTCGAAGGGGGCCCTTTCCATGACTTCCTCAATATCATCGGCATGATCCCAAAACAAATCAATGGCATGCGCGATCTCCGAATCTTTGTATTGATAATGGCTCAAGATCTCAAGAAAGCGTTTCTGGTCAATATAGGAATCCTGTTCGATCATCTCATCAATGATGACCAAAACGGCCCTCAATCCTTCATGGATATCTTCTGGGAGAAACCACATATCCCGGTGTTTGCGTCTGGCCTCCGGTATTTGGGATATCAACCGCTCGGCTTTTTTACCAGGATGGTTTCTCCATATTTCCAATTCAAATTCTTTTTGCTTGAGAGGAATGTTTTTCATTCCCTCGCTTCTGTTCTCCTTCCAAATCAGGTAAACATCCTCATCATCCCCGTCGAAATTGTCCTCCCCCTCCTGTGGTGGAATCCTTGCGGACCGTTCCAGTCTCAGAGAAGAAACGCGATCGCGATAGAACCATTGGTCGGTGATCATAAAAAGCCACGAATCCATCTCGGCAAAAGAAACCAGTCCCTCCACCGATTCCCCCGCAAATTGAAAAGAAAAAAGAACAATAAGAAAAATCGAAGCAACCACAATTCCCACCTCACGACCGGTTCGCTTGGTTCTTTTGACCTTTTTTCTTCCTTTGTCCGTATCTTTAAAATGGGTCTTTAGTATCGATGAGGCGGCGAGAATAATGATAAAGGAAGATACAAAGAAGATCGCATTTAGATCATGGCCGAGAAATCGAGAGGAGAGCCGAAGAAGAAACGTCGCGGACAGGGCAATCAAGAGAGGACTTCGAAGAAGGGATATTTTCCAAGCGTTTGGGGTATCCTTAATAACAAGAGTGAGATAATGATTTTCATCAGGTGGAATTCCAGATATATGGGTGAGCCCAAGAGCGATTTTCTTAAACACAACCTGAGTCCAATTAAGGCTGGTCTGAAAAAGATGGCGGGGATATTCCATTGATCCAAGATCCTTTTGATAGGCAGAGGATGCGAGGATCGTTGTGGCTTCAGCAAAATGACCCTGAGAAAGAGGTTCCTTAGCCAAGAAAAGTTTTTCCCCTTCAAACAACTCCTCGAGTGGTGTTTTCTCTTGTGTAAAGACCGAAAGATAAGAAGAGCCAGTGTCGGACTCGACTTTGGTGATTTTGGGGACGAAGGTTAGGGTGCTTAGGGGCCGGGGTGCCTGGATGCCTAGTTCTTTTCTGATTCCGGCAGAGTGAAAGCCACCGGTGATCAGAACGACACGTTTGGCCTCATGGCGTTTCATTGCAGCGAGGAGGTTATGGGAGATGGCCTTGTCCCGGGCTTCGGCGTGACGGTAGAAGAATTCGAAAGACTGGAGCAGTCCGTGGTCCGCAGTCCGTGGTGCGTGGTAATTATTCATTTTTAAATCACGGACTACGGACTCCGGACTACGGACTTTCTTGTACTCTTCCCACTCTTCCTTCGTCAATGCAAAGTCCACCAGTTTTTCCGTCAGGTATAGGTTTCGCGAAGCCCGAATAAGCTCTCTTTCCTTTTTGGTTTTAGCAAGGGTATTAAAGATGGTGGATTCGAGTGATCGCATTTCCTTAAAAAGTTTGTCGGCATTGATGCTATTGGATAAGAGGATGTATTGAAGATAGTCCCGCATGGCTTGATACCGATTCAAAGGAATTTGGTTTCTCTTGCACAGATTTTGAAGATAGGTATAAAAGGCGGTGTGATTGAGCTGGCCTGATCGAAAGGCCAAACTGGTTGTCATCAACGTTTGGGTGTCTTCTGGGCCTAGGTTTTGAAGGAGATCTTTTAAGAGAAGAGCGCGTTCGTGTTCAACTTGAGTGAAGTTGAGAGATTCCTCAAGATTGAGGGCTTCGATGAAGATGGGAATTGTCCCGAGGCCACGTTCCAATTTTTGAGAATGATGATCAAGGGTGCGAATATGCGCTCCCAATGTTTTGGTTCCTCTTCGATAGGCATCGATATGAGAATTGAACGTAAGCAGATCAGGATTGAAGATTTGGTTCTTTTCTTGGTTTAGATTTTCTATGAGATTTGTGATTTGGTTCTTGGTTTTTTCTTTGAGGGGATAAGATTCCTTAACAGTTTTGACATTGGCCTCATACAGCTGCCGGTCGTCCACCCCCACCAGCGGTGGAATTTTCTTCTGGCTCACCAAAGCGGTATGAAGGGGCCCTGAGATTTTGTGTTCCCGCAAAAAGTAATCTGCCAACTTTCGAACTGTTTCTTTGTCTGGAAAGGTACGGAAGGGTGTTAAATCAATGGATTTAAAAGCGCCTTCAAGGGCAATCAAATCGACTTGATCCTGATCAATTAACGATTGAACCGATTTGGCGATGTTGGCTTGTGCTTCATCATTTTGATGAATGTCTTGAATGTGGATGATGGTGTTCTCAGCGGATACATTGGTTATGTTACGGATGGTTCCAAATTGGGAAGGGAGCGCTGATATAAGAGAAGCGTGCCCACCTATCTGACCGGCAGGCAAGTTCTGCGACAAGGTTTTGTTGAGAGAGTATGGATTGTTGAGATTTGGAACGGGAAAAGTATTTGGAAGCGAGGAAGGAAGTTGGGCCAACTGAGTATTGTTATTGTGCGGGATGGCTTTCCGTCTTTTTGACCAGAAACCTGTCTGCTGGCGGGCAAGGTTGGACTCTTGGGAGTAGGCAAAAACCACATTGGTTAGGAAAAAGGTCAAAACCAATGTAATGCAAACGCTTTTGAGAGGGTGAAAAGTGTTTTTCATAATATTTAAAGGGTGGGAAAATCGGTGTTATTAAAATTATAAGGAAGGTGTCTTAAGATCGCCTTAAGAACTTGTAAAGCTTTTGTAACAATTGGGTTTTCAGAAAAACGCATCTAATATTCAATATGAATCTGTTTTATTGGAGGCATCTAGAATTGGGCTTAGAAGAATCGTAGAATGGATCGGCACCAGAGGTTGAAAACAACGCATTTTTCAGATTTGGTATCGGTTGAGCAGAAAAAGCTTTTGTTGTGAGTAGTGAGTTGTGAGAGGGATAAATTCGCCAGCGTTACCCCCATTAATTATCTTCCTTGATCCCACAACTCACATCCCACGACTCACAACCAAATTCGCTCTTGAGCGAATTTATCGGAGCGTAGCGTAGTGGTAGCGCGCACCCTTGGGGTGGGTGAGGTCGGGGGTTCAATTCCCCCCGCTCCGAAATTTTTACGACGGAAGACAGGGAACAGGAGGGAGTCATTGGGAGCGGAATAGAGTCAGTGATTGGACACTTTTTGGACATAAATAGAATTACACTTCAAGGTGGTATGCAATTATCGCGTACTGCCTTTTTTTTTGAGAAATGAAGAAAAAAAATAAAAAGAAAAATCCTGCAGAAGTTGACCTCCAAAATCAAATAAAAAATACCTTGAAGGGCCTGAGGGACAATGGAAAAGTCGATAATCTGAAGCAAATTCATGGCCCATATGAATTTGGGGTTGATATTCTATTTGAATATATAGACGCCTTTGGACAAGGACGTGTTTATGGAGTTCAGGTAAAGATTGGCGATATTGATAACAAAGTCCTCAAGGATTTGATTTATCAAGCATAAAAAAAGGAATTTGTCGGAAGTTGAGATACAGCCAATTCGTGAAAAAAGTGTAAAAACGCCCGATTACTATATTACTCATCTGAATGCCCTTATTGAAATCAAGTCTGTTCATGATTACAAAGAAACAAAAAGGATGGCCCAGATATCAGCAATATTGAACAAGCTGGATAAATCTCTCAAAGACAATCCCAAATCAAAATCTATTACTGGTTTTTATATGGTCAGTCTCCCGCCACGTATAACAAAATTGAAGGACAACGATTACAAAGATTTTGCTAACCAAATTCTGAATGATATTTCTCAGGGTAAAACCGAGTCTGAATTTCGAGAAAACAAGTTGGAAATCAATCTTCTGAACTCAGAATCCAATGACATTATTATCACTCAATCGCCCTCAGGTGGATTTGTGGACCCAGCTTTGACTATTCATGAAAACATTCGTGATTTGCTTTCCGTCGCAAATGAACAACTCTCTTTCAATTTCAAAAAAGAAAAGCCAAAAAAGATCATCCTATTTGAAAATAGATACCCCTTTGGAGACCGAATCCATGAGTTTGTTCAAGCCCTGAGCTATTCTTATGAATTTTTATTACAGATGAATAATATTGATTCAATTTGGGTGCAAAACAAACGTCAAATGAACTATGTCCACACACTTATCTATGACAGGGCATTCCTGCAAACTTATGATAAAAACACCCTCGAAGTTTCTGAGAAAAATAAAGATCTTTTACAAAAATGGTTTGTTCCGCTGAGTAGATTGGGAGACAACCACCAAGATAAGTTATTTTCAGTTGTAAGAAAATTTATTCAAAATCATAAAGCCTCAGATATTTTTCCAGATAAGTATGTCAGGCAAGAAATCGTAAAAATGGGCGAATGGCTTATTTCCAAGAAAAGAATAGGTGAATCATGCTGGCTTATAGACCGATTTATCGATGATCCAGATCCGGAAATACCAGCAGAAGACAATGACGAGAATGATAATCGATACCACAATGAAATTATTGAAGGGAAGGATATATCAATAATCACGACTGTTCTTGGACACCTCGCTTGGGTTATTCAAAAATTGACTGTTCACAAGGAACACATAGAAAAAGCCTTCTCCTATACCTTGAAATTGACAAAACATAATAATCTATATGTAAAACTTGAATCACTTATACCTCTTATCGAAATATCCGCCCGACGTAGTTGGCTGGATAAAGCTTCATATAAAACATTTCATAAACTGGTTTTCGATTTATTATCAAATTATGGACAATACCCAGCAATTGCAAAGAGACTTTGCCATGTTTTTTATCATTTCAAAGAAATTACTTCATCTGAGGCAGTGAAAGTCCTCAATACACTCAGGATAAGTTCTGAATCAGCACCACTCTTTATTTACTTTTCAATATTTCGCAAAAAACACTTTTCTCATCAGGAGCCTTATGACCCATCGGGGCCAATCAAATGCATGGAAGATGTTATTTTCCAGACTACTGGTAATCGGAATTTACAAAGAAGTATTGCATGGCAATTTTGGAGAATACTGCAAAATAATCGAGATGTATTTGACGACTTGAAACAATATGTTCCATTACTTCTCAAGGGACCGCACGATGGAACTATTTATCAACATATCAAGAGTATTATTGATGAATGGTTTGACCGTGAGCCGAGCACTTGCAAAGTTTGGACAATAGAATTACTGAGAAAGGTCGAAGAATATTCCAAATTGAAAGGCCCTCAGGATTTTTTTGAGAGCAATAAACTTTTTGAACATTTGGCGAACCATGCACCAGAAACATTTGTTACCTGCTTCAAATCCATATTGAAATCACATCAAAATGGGATGTATGTAGGTAATATTGATGGGATTATAAACTCTACAGAACAAATAAAAGATCCTGAATTGAAAAAATCAATTCAAAAAGATATTTCATTACTCAAACAACCCAAATAATACCCCTTACTTTTTTATCATGTAAAATAATTACATGACTGAAAATACACAAAAT
>MSYE01000089.1 GCA_002176905.1 bacterium F11
GTCCACGGATCGAACGATTGGGCAGCACTTTCTAACATTACAATACCCTTCCAAACAGAGACGGATCCCAATAGGCCCAGATCAATGCCGCCTCGTTGAGCTGGAGTCAATGAATTATAAAGTGAACTCAGAATAGGATGTAAATCATTGACCAATTCGAAATCAGAAGGAGCTCTGTCCTCTTGAAATTCGGGTGCGATATTTGAGAAGGGATGGAATGTGTCAGTATCATCTGCATCTGAGGTAAAGCCCACTACATTTAAACTCCCTGTTGGGATGGGGTAAGGCTCAAGTTGGTTCGCGTTGTTATCAACAGGCTTTTCAAAAATAACCCCCACCGCATCGGCTCGTGGATCCCGTTCCACAACAAAGGTCGATCGTCCTTCCTCAAACCGTGTTTGGCTGACAACCATGGAGGTTCCATTGGGCAAACGTTGGGTTTGGGTGATGGTCACCCCTCCTACCGCAGGAACAGTTAGCGTAAATTTGAGATTTTGATTTTTATCAAGATCCGGTGGTAAGTCTGCAAACAGAATGTGTTCTTGATAGAGACCATTGATAACCGCATTTTGTAGGACCAGTGTATCGTTTTCTGTTGTGGGGGCTTCCATGGGAACTGCACCCACATTTAACGTTTCAGATCCGGTGTTAAAGGGCCTCAATTGTCCATTTTCATCCGGTGCCACAAATTGGATTCCAAGGGATTCAACAGCGGGGTCAGAGGTCACCACATCAATAACAAAAGATCCATCTCGATGAGCCGAAACCAAGGAGGCCCCAGGGAACTGATCAAAATCATCCGTTAGATCCAGAGGTGTCCCATTGTCATTGGTCGATTGTTGGGTAAATAAGATTTGCAGGTCATCCGGAGCACCGTCAGGGATTTGAAGGTGCAGTTGAATGTTTTCTGTGTCTGCATCAAAATCAGCCGGAAGCCCTGCATAGAATGTATGGGTTTGCCCAGCCGACGTTGGAACAAAGACCATGGCATTATTGGGAACGTTGGCTTCTTCTGTTGTAACAAGTCCCACATTTAAGGTTCCCGGAGTGGAAGCAACTTCTTGGATTCCCGTGGATGCGGTTTGCCTAAAGAAGGGAATGGGAATAAAAGAAACCGGCCGCGTTTCATCTTGATCAGGTGACGTTGCGCTGGTATTTCTATCGGTGTTATTGGTTCTGGTTTCTGTCCTTCTAAATCCTGTTACTTCATCTGGTCGTCTTGTGGAGAAGGAGACACCAAGATGAACATCTTCCGGTCCGTCATAGACAACCCTAATTTCTACGGCTTCCAGCCCACTAAGGCGTTCAAAAGATAAGACCGCTGATGAGGCGGACTCGTAATATCCCTCGGCTGTGCGAACTCGAAGTTGAGTGCGGGCTCCAGCTGGTAACACCAGTGTGAAAAATCCAGGCAAGGGTGAAGTGTCAAATCCCCTCAAATCCCAGTAATAAT
>MSYE01000090.1 GCA_002176905.1 bacterium F11
TTGTAACTGCTTTTAATCCTTTGGCTTTTTTCCCTTCCTCCAAAATATCGACCCGATCAATAAGAAGAAAAGGATAACGATGGGGAATCGCCTCCATTATCTGATTAATGTCCATGGTTCTTACAACACCAGATTCAGTTTGTTTTTCATCTGTCATATAGAGTCCTCCTTTCCAATTAGGAATTTGTTAATTGGGTAAAAACGGGTGCGATTAGCCGACTGAAATGGGTGATGGGCGTTGCCTTTCGCGGAGCAATTGTTTAAGGAAGTTGATGTTATGTCCATGACCACAACGCTTAGCTATAACTTTGGCTTTTAAAGGCAATCCCAACAGCATGAGATCTCCCATGAGATCCAATACTTTGTGTCTCACAAATTCGTCTTCAAACCGAAGGAAGGAGCCTGGATTGTAGACTCCTGTTGGGCCCACCACGATAGCATTATCAAGCGATCCCCCTTTGGCCAATCCTCGTTTTTTCAGGGCTTCAATTTCATAGTCAAAACAGTAAGTTCTCGCTGGAGCAATCTCTTTTGAATAATCATCTTTGTCGGTAAACCGCAAAGTTTGTTTTTTCAGATGAGGATGTTCGTAATCGACTTCGCATTCAATCTCCATAGCATCAGATGGCTCCACGCGAATCAGTGTTTTATTCGAAATGTACTCAAAAGGGGAATCTACTGTAAAATAGTTTAACGAAGCGCTTTGTTCAACAATGCCAGCAGACAAAAGAACATCCACAATCTCTTTGGCGCTTCCATCGCAAACAGGTGGCTCACTGTCGTCAATCTCGATAAGAACGTTATCAATACCAAGACCATTTAAGGCTGATAAAACATGTTCGATTGTATAAATTCGATTATCCATTGATCCGAGCGTTGTACCCCTCACCACATCAACCACTTTTTCTACTTGAGCTAGAAAAAGCGGGCGATCAGGTAAATCTCTTCGAATAAATTTAATCCCCTCGTTTTCCTTAGCTGGGATAAACTGAACTTTGCACTTTCTGCCCGTATGAAGGCCTACTCCAGTGAGGCTAACCTGCTTGTTAATTGTTCTTTGTTTTTTACGCATTATTGTGGCTCAAGTGGGGATAGCGGGATCTACCCGATTGGGTCAAGGTGTTGTTCTGGGGGGCCAAGCTGGGGTGGCAGATCATGCTACCATTGGTGATGGTGTACAAGTTGGAGCTCAATCAGGGGTCAAGGGGGACATTGAACCCGGAGCCATTCTTTTTGGCAGTCCAGCACAACCCATTCAACATACAATTAAACAGGGGCTGCTTATTCAAAAGTTACCCGAACTTTTTAAAGAAGTTAAAAAATTAAAAAATCAATTAAGCGAAAAAAATAATGCGTAAAAAACAAAGAACAATTAACAAGCAGGTTAGCCTCACTGGAGTAGGCCTTCATACGGGCAGAAAGTGCAAAGTTCAGTTTATCCCAGCTAAGG
>MSYE01000091.1 GCA_002176905.1 bacterium F11
AAATCCATAGATTATCATCAGGTCGCGTTCCCAGAATTCTATTCTCATTTGGAGAAAGCATGAGTCGCACAAATCCGGGTGGAATATCAACCACCTTTTCCATCTCCTTTTGGCCCAAGCCAATTTTGTACAAAGAATAGGTTGCTTCTGGATTTTTCTGAGAGGCAAAGAAGTGAATGTGTTTCCCATCACGACTCCACATGTTGCGCATAATCCCTTTGGTTTCTTCTTTGGGCGTTGAGATAATCCAATACCGTTCTTTTTCCGGTGAGATGATATAAATATTGTAATAATCGATTATCCGGTTAACGGCAAGAAATTGACCATCCGGACTCCACGAAATATCAAAAGTCCCATTAATTTTCAAAATTGTTTTTTCTTTTCTGGATGTTACGTCTATCCACCTTAGCTCATGTCCTTTTTCTCCCATAACCGATCCCAAGGCTTCTTGAAAGGCCAATTTCATTCCATCCGGAGATAGCAGTCCATAATCCGTATGGTTTTCCTCTTCGGCCTGTTTGACAATAACGGAGTTATCATTATCAAAATCCGTCCAAGCCGTGTATGAAACAAGTCTTCCAAATAAAGGGGAAGGGGCTCGCTTTCCAAGCGCAAAGAGACCAACGGAAACAAAAATGAAGAGGCCAAATAAAACGATCTTTTTCATACGCAACGATTCCTCCTAGTAATTATTTAAGATTCCCTGAAGACGATGTATGTCAACAAGAAAATATTTTCGATAATCGTGGTTTCCCGATAGATCAAAAGGGGAGGGATCCCCAGGTGCATTCTGCTTTTCTATCAGTGCTCCTCCCCTACCAAAGGCGATATCAACGCCAATCCCGTTCCCATTTTCCATAGGAGCCAAATGAGGCACCACATCATTTTTAAATGCAATAAAATGAGTGGTATCAGGATCAAATCCCTTTAATCTACCCCCAAAATTTCCCTCTGCGCCGATAAAAGTTCGATAATCATCTTTCATTTGATGTCCGTGATTCAAATAGATATAGGCTCCTGCGCTGTGGGCATACACCATTCTATATTCTTCGTTCTTATAAGGTTCCATTATTTTACGAGACGCAATGGACCATCCGGTCTTTTCAAATCCTGATAAAATAATATCAACTATTCCATTGCCCGTGTAATTGGCAACAAAATCAACTTTACCAATCAAAGACAGGGTGTTTTCCAGAAAATCTGGGTCTAGATTCATTTTATTCACACCCTCTTTCAACAAGTGGCTTTGTTGATTCTTAAAATTTCGCAGTTTTCCATGCTCGCCTTTGAACACATCAAATTGGTTGTTTCCGATTCCATGAATGATCAAAACTTTGGCATTTTTATCTGGTGAAACTCGTTTAATTAGCTCGGCATCATCGATGAAGGCTCCTTTGAGGGCCCAATTGTCTAGTTTTTCTGAGAGTTTGT
>MSYE01000092.1 GCA_002176905.1 bacterium F11
TGACCCCCATTTTTAAGGTGTCGATTATTGTTTCCTAAATGTTCATCCTATTGTTATACAGCGCCATTTTGGACCCATCAAATTGATCTGGCTTTTTGGGCCCTTTTAATTAACTCATCCCTTAGATTTTCCGCGGTTTCCTTTGAAAGGCCAGGTAATTTCCCTTCGGCGTCCCCCAATGCATTTGCGGTGCTGGATCCAGCAGTTTGGATATGAAGGTCAGATAAACCCAGAATCCTAGTCAATAAGCCTCTCCGAATATCAACATTTTGGATCCTATCATATGGTATAGAAACATGAATCTTGCTAATTACTCCTTGCTCCTTTCGAAAATCTAGGTCTGTTAGTTGATATTTATAGAACCGATAGCATAATTTGGACCAGAAATAATTAATTATAAGGATTATGGGGATGGCAATGACCCAAATTAAGGTCGTCCTTAAACTTCCCTCATGAGTCCTCAAATAATTTGAGGAGGTGTAATTAATAAATAAGATAAGGGCTATAAAAATTAACCAGTATTGAACATACCGGGAAAAAAATAACCAAATTGATTTTGGATCAATGTTTTTCATTTAATGATTCCTCCATTTGTGTACTTTTGGTTTCCTGTGCTGTATAACGCACCAGATAACCAGCAAAACCACGACGCGATAGCGGCGTGGTTTTGTCTGGGTTCATCGCCTTGTTAGGTTGCCGAACTGGGCGATTTAGGTTTATCCGCCAATTTACAAACATAGATTGCGAGGACAAAGATTAAATAGAAGATCAAGCAGCCAAAAATACCAAAAAGTATTCCTACAGAAGGGCCAAAATCCATGCCAAACAAGATCCCCACATAAAAACCAAACGGAATACCCAAAGTTAGAAAAAGGGATTTTAATGATACTCCCTCTTTCTTTTTTAATCTCCAGCCAAGAAGTTCAAAAGCATAATATATACAACCAAAGGCTAATGCACCTGCTACTCCCACTATCAGTAATTTATCAAAGGCCATTTTCCCTTCATGCATTAATTGCCATGTAATCCCCAATCCCCAGGGCAATCCCATAAACAAAATTAGCCAAAAAAGGATCATATAGGGTATACGCCCATTTAACTTGAGTTTTGAGTGAACCACCATTAAAGAACAATTTGATAAACCAAATAACGTTCCAAAGAGGGAGCCTCCAAGTACAGCGAATATTTTCCCTTGTTCGTATTCGTGAATTAAACTTGATCCTGCCCAATATCCAAAAACAATCGAAGAGAGTATAAATATCAAAATGTACTTCTTCATAAATTAAACCCCCCCAGGCAACCTAACGTATAGGATTTTATCTGTTATGTTCCCCAATGACAGATAAAATCTGTTGGACGAAGCCGTGGAGCTCGCGTGGAGAACCCCGCTTCATCTCTCTATGGGGATTCTAATGCGGGCGTGGGCGC
>MSYE01000093.1 GCA_002176905.1 bacterium F11
GATCAATGCCATCGAAGTGATTGGAGATTCTGTTCTTATTGGGGGAAATTTTGAAAAGGTTAATGGGCGGGACCGAAAGTTTCTGGCAAAACTGGATATAAGCGATGGCACCCTAAAAGACTGGGATCCCCGACCTGATAAGGATATTTGGGGATTGTTTTACGACGGGTCTCATCTTTATGTGACAGGATCTTTTAAAGAAATTTCCAGTGAAGAAAGGATTTATGTGGCAGCCTATGATAAGGATTATCAAATAACCCCTTTCCACCCTGCTTTGGCAAATGGCCACCAGCAAATAGTGAAAAAGGATTCCTCCTTATATTTTGGCGTAGGAGGGGGCGTCTACGCCGTGGATTTAACCGATCAATGGACTTATCGATACCAAGCGGTAAGGCTTAAAAACTTTATGACGGATATTTATTATCTGGCGGTAAAAAACCGTGTTAATAAAATTATTGTTAAGGATTCAAGTATTTTCATTGGAGGGAATTTGGAATGGAGATACGGGAAAGGAACCTATTCGGTTGGAGTGGCCGAATACAAACTCTTAGACGCCTGGGACGGACTTGTCGGAGAACCTCCTCGCAATATAATCGATGGAAACCAACCACCGGTTGCCAAAAACCAGACGAAGCATATCTATACTGGAGACCCAGTACCCATTACATTGACGGCCGAAGATCCCGATACCCCGAAAGATGATTTAACCTTTTCCGTTGTGAGTCTTCCTTCTCATGGGGCCTTGTATGGCGAAGAGCCAGAGCTTATTTATCATCCTCCTATGGATTATTACGGTGTGGTTCGGTTTACGTTTAAAGTTAGTGATGGGTTGGCGGAAAGTGAAGAAGGTATGGTCACGTTTGTTATTGATACCCCTCCTTCGAATGGAACACCTCCACCCCCTCCCATTGGCACTGAGCCTGGTGAGAAAGAAGACCGCGTTTCCAGGGTTGTCTATCTCAATGAAAACAAGCCCGCCTGGTTTCCTTGTGAAGGAACCGTCAGCATATTTAACCAGGTTGGAAAAGTAAAAGAACTTAGTTGCACAGAACTCATTAATGGAAAATCCCATGCCACTTGGCGGGGTCGAAATTCATCAGGCCAGGTGGTTGCGGCCGGAACCTACATTGTTCAAAAACAAAATGGAAAAGCCTTTAATGTGGTAGTGATGAAATGAGGAGAGGGTTTAACACTTTTAAGGCCAGGAAAAGTATAATGGTTTCTCTCTTTCACGTCGCCCAACCCTCTCAAAAAGGTTGCTTTTTCACCCTGCCCCTTGTCCCGAATAAGGGACTCAAAAAAGAAAGCCTTAATCGTGATTCAAGCCCTCAAGGGGAAACCCGTGGCTGAATTATGCAACGAACACCAAATCAGCCAAGCCCAGTATTACCAGTGGCGTGACCAGTTCCTGGCCAA
>MSYE01000094.1 GCA_002176905.1 bacterium F11
CTAATTGTTTATTCGATTTTCTTCTTCACCGGGGAACTAATACTCTGGTTATTTTCATTTGGAAAGAAAAAGCCTCATTGGGAGAGGTTCAAAAAGGCTCCTTCAATAAAAGGGCCAATTCTGCTCGAACTAAGCATTTGGATTGGTGTCCTGTTTTGGATTGCTGTCATCTTCATCTCTTATAAGGTCTTTGCTTGAAAATTGGATACAGGTATTTTTTCAAGTGAGAATCCGATTTGAGATTTCTTACGTTTCCTGGGGAACATCAGGTTTCGGATGGCTTTAAAAACGACTTTAAACTGGGCATCAAATTTCGACTCCAATTGATATATTCTATTTGCCAAATACCGATGGGAGACCATCATTTCACGTAGTTTTATGAAAGCCCGAATTATGGATATATTGACGGCTACGGCCCGTTGTGTGTTTAAAACACTGGAAAGCATGGCCACCCCGGCTTCAGGAAATGCGAATGGTAAATATCCCCCCAGGCTCTGTTTTGAAGGTATCACATTTTGTGATACCAACTCCTCTGTCTCCTTTTTTGTAAGGCGAAACATAAAGTCTGCAGGGAATCTCCCAATATTTCTTTTTACTTGTTGCCTCAGCGCGATGGGTTTGACTTGGTAAAGGGCTGCAAGATCCTTGTCAAGCATGACGGGTATTCCTCGAATAAGGCAGATCTTTTCTTGGATGAGTTGAAGTGGGACTAAGGATTTCATGGCGGAGTCTCCTAAATATCAGGAGGGGGCTGATTTGAGTTTTCGAGGGGAGTGTAATCATCATATAATATTTACGATTGGGTATGGACGGCCCAACAAGGGGATGAACCCGGCCGGGTCAAATAGTTATCGCGGGATGGTACCAATTCACGTGATTTATTTATCTTAAGTTCACCGGTTAAGGAAATCTATAGAGGAGGTATATTAACATGAAATATTTTATCGTGGTGGCATTCGTTTTTGGTTCTTTGGCTATTTCATCATGCTCGTCCGGATCTTCTTCAGGTAAAAACGGGCCCTCATTTGAAGGAACATGGATCAATCAATCCAAAGGATACAATATGACAATTGACGTATTGTCTAAGGGGAATAAATTTAAAATTGATTGGGAGAATAATGGCCAACGAGCAGCCTATGCTTACGATGGAGAATATTTGCATTATCTAACAGAAAAAAGATCTGTTAAGACAGATGATCCTGAAGGTTTTGCAGGTGTTGGGCTAAAAAAACTATGGGTTGATCATCAAAGCACAAATAGAGTTGAAAAGGAACAGGGGCCTTCAATAGTAGGGCGTGAAACTGTTGAGGTAGAAAAATGCTTTGGCGGATCCGAATGCACGAGATATTTTATTGATAAAGAAACAGGAATCATTCTTCAAATCAAATATAACAATGGGACAGAATATAAG
>MSYE01000095.1 GCA_002176905.1 bacterium F11
GAAAGAAGGCTGTTTGGGCACTTCGTCTTTTTGGTGAATCCGGGGCTTCACAATAGAGCCAATCTTTAAGCGCATCCAAATAAAAGCCTGAAAGGGAAACCGCCATAAAACGATTGAGCTCACTTAAGACCAAATGAAATTGGTATTTTTCATAAGCTTCCACAACCCGGCTTTTCAATTCCTCGAAATGAACCAAAATCCATCGATCCATCTCTCCCAACTGTTCCAATGGGATTATGTGCTCGTCTTTCTTAAAATCAGAGGTATTTTGAAGAAGAAACCGAAAAATATTTCGACTCCGCCGATAAATATCAATAACGTGTTTGAGGATATCTTGGGATAATCGCACATCCTCGCTGTAATCGCTCATGGCCACCCAGAGCCGCAAAATATCGGCTCCATACTTATGGATGATTTCCTGTGGCAACATGACATTTCCCATGGATTTGGACATCTTTCGCCCTTTTCCATCAACCACAAAACCGTGGGTCATTACCACATCATAAGGGGCTTTGTTGCGAAGAGACACCGAAGGGATGAGGGAGGTTTGAAACCATCCTCGATGTTGATCCGATCCTTCCAGATACATCACCGATAACGGCTTGGGATTAAACAAATGTTGTTCAATCACCGCGTGCCACGATACCCCTGAGTCAAACCACACATCCAGGATATCCATCTCTTTCTCAAACTCTGTTCCTTGGCAATGCGAACAGGAGAGAGAAGATCCTGCCAAAATTTCTTTTTCCGACTTTGCATACCAAGCATTGGTTCCCTCGGTTCGAATCAAATCAACCACTTTCTTATCAAAGTCAGGATGAGAAAGGGGTTCCTGACACTTTTTACAAAACAGTACGGCAATGGGAGCTCCCCAATGCCGCTGACGTGACAAACACCAATCCGGCCGTCCCTGGACCATCCCTTTGATTCGATGGATGCCATAGCTTGGCTCCCATTTCACCACATCAATTTCGGATAACAATTTGTTTCTCAATTTTTCATCAACGCGCAAAAACCATTGTTCGGTTGCCCGAAAGAGGATTGGATTCTTGCAACGCCAACAATGCGGATAGGAATGTTTAAAAGATTGATGATGAATCAAATCAGGACCCAAAACTTCCAGAACAGCCTTGTTGGCGTCTTTGAGAACATGTTTTCCAATAAGCTCAGTTCGTCCGACAGACTGATCAAACCGCCCGCTCTCATCAACGGGAGAATGAACCTCCAAGTTCCATTTGAGCCCCACTTCAAAATCTTCCAATCCGTGTCCCGGCGCAATATGAACGATTCCTGTTCCTTCTTCCATCGATACATAGGGGGCGGTCACAACCTGTGAGGTGCGTCCATGAAGGGGATTGATGGCTTTACATCCCACAAATTCTTTTCCAGAACGGGTCTCTCCACCACCT
>MSYE01000096.1 GCA_002176905.1 bacterium F11
TTCTAATACTAGGTACTAAATCCTATTGAAAATTAAAATTTTAAACCTTTTTTTTTTATCTTTCGATCTCCAGCCCCGCCTCACTCCACTCCGGATACCCACCATAAAAGATCAGGATGTTGGTGTATCCGACTTGTTGGAGCTCACGTCCCAAAAAGAAACTCAGTTCGCAAACAATTCCTTCACAATAAATTACGATCGGTGTGTCGGCTTCCAGGCCTTGGAGGGCTTTTTCCTGGTACTCTTCTATTTCGTAAAAGGGAAGGTTCCGGGATCCAGGAATGCGGCCCGCGATGAAATCTTTTGAGGCCCGGGCATCCAAAAAGATGGCCTCGTTTTTCCTATGGATCTCAATGGCTCCTTGAAGAGACAAAAAGGCCGGATCGCCTTCTTGGGCCATCATCTTATAGGCATCTTCTGCTGAAGTTGAAGAGGTTGGCCAATAACCCTTCCAAGAAATGGAGTTGGGAAAACCATGTCGCACAACCGCCACCGCAACCGCAAGGACCAGGAATAAGAGAGCCTGCTTAATAGTTGGGATATAATTTTCTATTTTCAATTTTTATCTCTCACTTACTTTGGAGATTTGAATCGCCGGTAAGGTTGTGGGGGGGGACCGGTTCGAATGGCGATGGTCAAACGATGCGTGTTCACGTTTTCAATGGCTTCTAGGGTCAGAGATGTTTGTTTGACTTTGTCATACGGCGGTTTGACGGTTACTTTCAAATCCACGGTTTTTCCCGGTTCAATGGTTTTCTCTGGTAGTTCGTATTTGGCCCAATAGGCAGGTTCTTGTATGATTCCCAACATCACTGGTTTCTCCGTTTTGTTGGCAATCGAAACCAATTGGGTTCGTTTGGTTGTTTTTTGTTCAAATGCCACGATTCCGCTGCCAAGAGGAAGCACTTTTGCATCAGGATTTTTGACATGGCCTTTTAACCACACCTCATAGCGATTATCTTCCAATTCGGTTTTTACAGAAGATTTTTTATTGAAAGATCGCCCATCGTATCCACGGGTATTAAATGTCAGTCCCACTGTCATCTCTTCCATGGAAGACAAATCCGCTGGGGTAAAACTGGGGGCAGTACACCCACAGCTTGGGAGAACATCAATAACAGGAAGAATAGACTCTGAGGTGTTTTTTAATTGGAACTGAGCGGACACTTTGGCATTGGAGGGAAACCAACCAAAATCAAAGGTTGTGGGGACAATTTCCAGGTTGAGGGATGAAAAAACCCAACTGGAAACACCAACAATCAAAACAAGACCAATAATTCCTTTTCGAATTCGAATCATATTAAAGGGAGCTTAACAAATTTTTCACGGTTCCGTCATCCCACCAATATACCTGTACCCCGAAAGGACAATTCCCCTCCCCGCGAGGGGAGGGGAATTGTTC
>MSYE01000097.1 GCA_002176905.1 bacterium F11
GTGTTCACCAACAAGTTCCCAATGGTGGCAGTGGTTAACACCGTGCTCGAGCTGGTTGTCGCGGAGCTAAAATCGGAATGGGTGCTGATCTCAAGTTCATAGCTATCAGCTCCGCCTGCCGGCGCATCCCATGCCGCCGTAACGGTATCGGTGCTAACGCCGATAAAGGTCAGATTTAGGGGCAGGCCACCAGCCAATGTCTTTGTGCTTCCCAAGTTCAAATAATTGGTATCAATGCCACTATGATTAACTGCTTTCACCTGTGCATAGTAAGTTGTATCCGGCATGAGCCCCGTGAACCCACCATTCATGCCATACGTTTCTGTGCTCTTGTCATCTCCTCCGGTAAAATCATTCGCAGTGGAAATTTCAATCACATACCAGGTCACACTGGGTGGATTGGTTCCTTCTGTCCACGACACGGTTAAGGATGTGACGTAGACCGCAGTCCAAGTTGTAGCAGCATGATCCGGGATAACAGCCAAGGTGGCCGTGCTCAGCGTGGGTGCACTCCAGTCACCGAAGACGCCCATCAAATTGGATCTGACCCGACCATAATACGTTGTGTTCACCGCCAGGCCATCACGGGGGGCGGTCAAAAGAACCGTGTTACTGCTGTGAAGGGTTCCGGTGAAATCACTTGCGGTTGAGAGTTGAAGATCATAGGTATCTCCTGAAGAATTCGGTTCACTCCAAGTTGCGGTCAGATCATCTGTGTTGGCGTTGGTAAATTGCAGACTTGTCGGTGCCAAGGGCAGAAGCGTCATCGTGCTCCCCAAATTCTGATAATTGGTATGGACACCGCTGTGGCTAACTGCTTTTACTTGAGCATAATAGGTTGTATCAGGGATCAACCCGGTGAAGACACCGTTTAATCCATACGTCTCTGTGCTCTTGTCATCTCCACCCGTAAAATCGTTTGCTGTTGAGATCTCTATTACATACCACGTCACGCTTGGTGGATTGGTCCCTTCTGTCCAGGTGACAGTTAATGATGTCACGTTCACTGCGGTCCACGTTGTTGCTGCGTGATCCGGAATATCCGCTAAGGTTGCGGTGGTGATGGTTGGATTGCTCCATGGACTCACACCACTGTTAATGTCCGCTCGCACTCTACCGTAATACGTTGTGTTCACTGACAATCCATCCCGTTCCGCGCTCAGAGCCGCTGTCTGACTGGAATGGATGGTTCCCGTAAAGTCATTGGCTGTTGAGAGTTGCAGGGTGTAGGTATCTCCCGCAGGGTCGCTCGCGGTCCAGTCCGCAATTAAGCTATAGGTACTCGCCGAAATAAATTGGAAGCTTCCGGGTTCAGTAGCCGGCAAGGTTTCGGTGCTGCCCAGATTCAAGTAGTTGGTATCGATTCCACTGTGGTTGACCGCCATTACTTGAGCAT
>MSYE01000098.1 GCA_002176905.1 bacterium F11
ATTGGTCGAATCTTCCGTTCTGCCTGCAAAAAATCCTATGACAAAAAGGACAGCAACAGATCCGCAAACAACAAGATAATCAAGAGCGGTGAGGTTGGAAGGACCGGAGAACCAGTTCACGGTCTTGTGATACTTCCCAAAACACAAGCCCGGCTGGCGCCAGTGCAGGCCGGAAGATGATTTACCTTGTTTTGCATCGCTCGCAATCCAAAAAAACCAAACGCCAACGGTTCTTTGGCTTGAGCCGGGATATCCCACTTTTCAATGGAGAGAACAGGAATGGGAGCAAAAAGACATTCCAATTTTTTTAAGAGTGTTTTGTTGTAAACGCCTCCGCCGGAGACAATGATCTCCGCAATATTAAACTTATTGAAAACATGGGACCGAAAACTCTCTTGAATAGAAATACAGGTGAGATAATTTAGCGTGGCCAAGATATCAGCGGGAGATTTCTGAAATTGTTTGCCAAAATGGGTTTCAAGGAATTTGGATCCAAAGGTTTCCGCACCTGTGGACTTTGGGGGTTCCATCTTAAAAAAGGGATGTTCCATCATATCGCTGATAAGCGCCATATCCATCTGTCCCTTCTTGGCCAAACGGCCGTTGTGGTCATGATTCTCTTTTCCGTCGGATATGATCAACATGGCGTTATCCATAAGCCAGTTCCCGGGGCCAATATCAAAGGCAAGCGGTTCTTCAATTCCCTTCCCAACGATGGTGACATTGGACATTCCCCCGATATTGAGAAAAGCGCGAACCGGACCATGTCCATAAAAATATTGATCAAAATAAGGAATAAGAGGAGCGCCTTGTCCGCCCACAGCCAAGTCTTGTTCCCGAAAATGCGAAACAGTCGGAATCCCGGTTTTTTCCACCACCACCGCCGGATCTCCAATTTGAAAGGTATTGGCTCGTGAATCTCCCGGACCATGATAAATCGTTTGACCCGCAAGCCCCACACACAAGACATCAGAGGGGGGAACATGTGTTTTCTTTAAAACATGAAGAGCGGCCTTTGCAAAAAGATGACCCAATTCAACATTGAGTTCAGAAACATCGCGCGCCGAAAGATCACCACCCATCCGGATTTTCTTTTGAATCTCAGGTGACATAGAATCATTGATCAGTCCCAACAACTCAAAAGAATGGCCTTTAAACGATCCCAACGCTGCTGAGATGCTATCAGCAGAAGTCCCCGACATAAGGCCAAGAGCAAGATTTGACATGTTTTTTTTACGTTATCGTCACCCCGGCGAAGGCCGGGGTCCAGTGTCTTTTAAAAGTTTTAAAGACGCTGGATCCCGACTTTCGCCCGGATGACCTTTCCTTTATAAAGCACTCGGTACAAATGGCCCTTCACAGCGCGGAGCGCTTTTTTTG
>MSYE01000099.1 GCA_002176905.1 bacterium F11
GATCAAGCCAGGGCCTTAGACTCTTTTTCCGACAAGGAAAAGGTTGTTCTTGATGTAATTCTCTTTTTTGAAGTTGATTCCCAGGAATTGGTGAAACGCCTTTCTGCTCGGCGCCAATGTGGAGCCTGTAAAGAGGTTTACAATTTGGTTAAACGGCCACCCAAAACAGAGGGAAAATGTGATTTGTGTTCGGGAGATTTGACTCAAAGGCCAGATGATGAGGCCTCCGTTGTTCAGGAGCGATTGCGGGTGTATCAAGTCCAGACATCGCCTATTCTCGATTATTACAAAGGACGAGGGCAGCTCTATATGATCAACGCAGCACAAGATATTGATCGGGTTTTTGCAGAAATTACAGCGATTATTCAAACTCGTGAAAGCCACTCTCCTTCTTGATTATGGAGCAAGTCTCATCAAGTCGATCGGGTGTTGAACTAAAAAACAGAGCCGAAATCGCAAGCATGAGAAAGGCAGGGCAGCTCGCAGGACTAACCCTTGATGAATTGGGTCGACATTTGGAAGCGGGAATCCCGACCAAAGAGTTAGACCAGATAGCAAACAAATTTGTCAAAGAACGGGGGGGTGTCCCCACATTTGTTGGTTATCGGGGGTATCCAGCAACCATTTGCGTATCAATTAATGAACAAGTGGTTCACGGCATCCCGTCAAGCCGGAAAATTGTTGATGGAGATATTGTCAGTATTGATTTTGCCACAACTGTTGACGGATTTGTTGGCGATACGGCACGAACGTGGGCCGTCGGAAATGTCTCTGATGAAGCCAAAAAGTTAATTGACGTGACCCAGCAATCCCTTGCGGTTGGAATTGACGCAATGAAACCGGGGAGCCGGTTGGGAGATGTGGGAGCTCAGATCCAAAAGCATGTTGAGAAAAATGGATTTGGTGTTGTTAGGGATTTTGTTGGACATGGAATTGGTCGCCAGATGCATGAGGAGCCGGCAATCCCCAATTATGGAAGACCAAACACAGGAATCCGGATAGAACCGGGACTTGTTATTGCCATCGAACCCATGGTGACCATGAAGGATTGGCAGGTTAGGGTTCTGGAAGATGGTTGGACAGTCGTCACAAAAGATGGTTCGCTTGCGGCTCATTTTGAACACACCGTCGCCATGACAGAAGACGGCCCAATAATATTAACGCAGGTTGAGTAAATTTATGGCAAAAGAAGAAAAAATAGAAATTGAAGGAAAAATACTAGAAGCCCTTCCCAATGCTATGTTTCGTGTTGAAATGGAGGGGGGGCATAAAATTTTGGCCCACATATCCGGCAAAATGAGGATGCATTACATTAAAATTTTGCCAGGTGATAAAGTTCGAGTAGAACTCTCACCCTATGACTTAACACGAGGCCGAATTACGTACCGAGAAAAATAAAGGATCACGAGATGAGAGTCAGATCTGCAGTTAAAAAAATCTGCATAAAATGCAAAATTGTCAGACGTCACGGACGGGTCTATGTCACGTGCACGGAAAGAAGACATAACCAACGACAAGGTTAAAGGAGATCAAGCGTGGCACGAGTTTCAGGTGTTGATTTACCAAAATCCAAAAGAGTAGATATCGCATTAAGATATATCTATGGAATCGGTCCAAAAGTGGCCTTTGATATTCTCAGTGAGACTGGAATTGAGGGCGCAATTCGGGTCAAAGATTTAACAGAAGAAGATATCGGAAAAATTAACGCTCAAATATCAAAGACATACCGTGTCGAAGGCGATCTTCGTCGCGATACGCAACAAAATATTCGTCGTCTAATTGAAATTAATTCCTATCGAGGATTTCGTCATCGACGGAATCTCCCGGTTCATGGGCAGAGAACCAAATCCAATGCCCGGACACGTCGAGGGAAGAGAAGAACAGTGGGTTCAGCTCGCAAAGAAGAACCGAAATAGGAGATAGTGGAGTAATTTATGGTTGAAAAAACAACAAAAAAGAAGGGGCCTGATCCGCGAACCGCACGGTCAGCTCGAAAGAAAAAAATAGCGCGCGATGTTGCTTATGCTCGTGCCTATATTCAATGCTCTTTTAACAACACGATTGTATCCATTACGGATAGTCATGGTGGGGTTATTTCGTGGGCATCATCAGGAAGTTGTGGTTTTAGTGGTACCAAGAAAGGAACTCCCTTTGCCGCTCAAGTGACATCTGAACGGGCTGCTCAAAAAGCAAAAGAATGGGGAGTGAGACAAGTTTCTGTTTTTGTACGTGGTCCAGGTTCAGGACGGGAAACCGCTATTCGTTCCCTTCAGGCAACGGGGTTTTCTATCAATTCCATTAAGGATGTTACACCCATTCCACACAATGGCTGTCGGCCACCAAAACCAAGAAGAGTGTAAGTGATTGACGATTGAAAATTGAACGGAGGAATTTGTGGGAAGATATATAGGACCAGTTTGTAAATTATGTCGAAGAGAAGGAGATAAACTTTTTCTCAAAGGGGAGCGTTGTTACAACAAGTGCCCCGTCGATAAGCCAACGGGAATTCTGCCTCCCGGTCAACATGGCAAAAAGAGAATGAAAACAACGGAGTATGGAAAACGTCTTCGTGAAAAACAAAAAACAAAGAGGATCGCAGGTCTTCTTGAACGTCAATTTTATGGATATTTTGACAAAGCCCGACACCTCCCCGGTCAAACGGGAGAAAACCTGCTTCGACTTCTGGAAATTCGATTGGATAATGTTGTCCGTCGATTGGGATTTGCTCCTTCGATGTCTTTGGCCAGGCAGTTGGTTTCCCACGGTCATATTCTTGTCAATGGGAAGAGGGTCAATGTTCCATCTTTTCTGGTTAAAGTTGGAGACACGATATCTCTTTCCGATAAGTTAAAAGGAAATTTGCGTCTTCAAAGATCCATTGCCAATCAAGTGCGGCGTTCAATTCCAACATGGTTGGAACTTGATGAATCTGTCGCCGGTCCACTGGGACGAGCCAAAGATCTTCCCGTTGACTTAAAAGAGACCAAAGTCCAAGGTCGAATTCGCCTTGAGCCACCCCGAGATGAATTTTCATACAAAGTGAATGATCAGTATATTGTCGAGTTGTATTCAAAATAGTTCAAAATAAAAGAGGAGCCGATTATGATTACGCAAGGATTAATTTTACCCCAACGTCTGGAGATGGATTCCGCATCTCTGACCGAACGATATGGCCGGTTTATCGCCGAGCCTTTCGAACGCGGATATGGACATACCATAGGCAATTCATTGAGACGGATTTTGTTGTCTTCTATGGAAGGGGCTGCTGTGACTTCCGTTAGAGTAAAGGGAGCCATGCATGAATTTACGCCACTTAAAGGGATCCGTGAGGATGTCATGACCATCATCATGAACCTGAAAAAGTTGCGGGTCAAACTTTACAGTCAAGGACCGGAAACAATTCTTCTCAAAGTCCGCAGACAAGGCGAAGTTTTCGCAAAAGACATTCAACCCAACAATCAAGTAGAGATTCTTACGCCTGATTTGGTGCTCGCGACCATGGATGACGGAGTGGAACTTGATATGGAGATTGAGATATCGAAAGGCCGAGGTTATGTCCCAGCGGACCGATTGAAAAAAGATGGACAACCTTTGGGAACCATCCCAACCGATGCCTTGTTTTCTCCTGTTTCCAAAGTCCATTATGAAGTCGAAAATGCCCGCGTGGGTCAGATGACGGACTACGACAAACTGATAATTGAAATTTGGACTGATGGAAGTGTTACACCGGGAGATGCATTGGCCTATTCTGCCAAAATCTTGAAAGATTCTGTGACGACATTCATTACGTTTGATGAACAAGAAGTTACCCCGGTTCAAGCCCAAGTTAAAACCGAAGAATCGGCAAAGATGGAAGAACTTCTTTCTCAGCCTGTAGATATAATCGAACTTTCAGTTCGTGCCTCCAATTGTTTGAAGGTGGCCAAAATAAAAACCATTGGAGAATTGGTCAGTAAAACCGAAGATGAACTTTTGTCATATAAAAACTTCGGGAAAAAATCATTAGATGAGATTCGGGAACGCCTAAAAGAAATGGGGTTGGGTCTTGGGCGAAGCCCAAATCAACCTGCAGGGGTTTAAGGGAAAATGGCACAGACAATCGCAGGCCGAAAGCTCAATCGGAAAAATGGATCGAGGCAACAAATGCTTCGCTCACTTGCCTCTGAGTTAATTCGCCATGAGCAGATAAAAACGACATTACCAAAAGCGCGTGAATGTAGTCGCTTGGCCAATCATTTGATCTCATTGGCAAAAAAAGATGATTTGAATGCGAGACGACTGGTGTCTCGCGATATTCAAAATCGGGATGTGCTGAAAAAGGTTTTTGATGTATTGATTCAGCGTTATACCAATCGAACGGGAGGTTTTACACGAATCTTTCGGTTGTCCTCACGACAAGGGGACAATGCTGAGCTGGTCTTAATAAAGCTTATATCTTGAGTTGGTATTTTTTTTAATTTCTCTATTGGAACTTTGACTGTTTGTTGGATACACTAATTGGATAGTGCCTGTCACCCGGTGAAGCGTGTTTCATCAAACCAGGCCCATCGCAACAGGCATCGGTCTCAAAGAAACGAGGTATCATGTTTAACTATTTATTGGGTCTTTTCTCCAATGACATGGGTATAGATTTGGGTACAGCAAATACCCTGGTTTATGTTAAAGGGCAAGGAATTGTTCTTCGTGAACCCAGTGTCGTGGCGATTGATAGGACCACCCGAGAAGTTCTTGCCTTTGGCGCCGAAGCCAAACGGATGTTAGGGAAAACCCCTGCCAACATTCAAGCTGTTCGTCCCCTTCGAGACGGGGTGATTGCTGATTTTGAAGTCACCCAAGCCATGATCAAATATTTTATTCGTAAAGTTCATAATCGACGATCTTTGCTTCATCCACGGATTGTGATCGGCATCCCATCAGGTATTACAGAAGTTGAAAAAAGAGCTGTACGAGAAGCAGCCGAACAAGCTGGTGCGCGTCAAATTGAACTTCTTGAAGAACCCATGGCAGCCGCCATCGGATCTGACCTCCCCATTTCTGAGCCGCATGGAAATATGATTGTTGATATTGGGGGGGGGGGACAACAGAAGTTGCAGTGATCTCTCTATCTGGTATGGTGGTATCAAAATCCATCGATGTGGCTGGAGATGAAATGGATGAGGCCATCATGCAGTATTTCCGGCGCAAATACAATTTGGTTATAGGTGAATCCACAGGCGAAGCAGTGAAAATCAAAATTGGAAGCGTGTTTCCCCTCCCAGAAGAAGAATCCATGGAAGTGAAGGGACGCGATCAAGTGACGGGTCTTCCTCGAACCATAACAGTGACCTCCGAGGAAATTCGTCAAGCCCTATCCGATCCTGTTAAATTAATTGTGGATACCGTTAAAGAAGCATTGGAAGGAACCCCCCCTGAACTTTCTGCTGATCTTGTCGATCGCGGGATCATGATGGCGGGTGGAGGAGCCCTTTTGCGAGGATTTCCTGAATTATTGGCTCAAGAGACAGAATTACCAGTTCATGTTGCCGCAGATCCCTTAACCGCTGTGACAATTGGGTGTGGTCGCTATTTGGAAGAGCTTGACAACATCAAAAGGAACCGGATTTTGCTTAACTCGACTCCTTAGGAAAGATTTTAAATGAAAAATATGAAATCAGAAATATTATTGATCTCTGAATTCATGAGGAAAAAGAAAATATTTTCCTCGTTAAAGTACACTCATGCATACGATTTGTTTAATTTATTTAAGAAAATTAACCTTTCACCCCCTTTATCCGTTTTTCGGGTTTAAAAAGAGTCCTTTCTTTACCTCTGAAATTCGGTTGTGGGGAGCATCGTAAACCGCGATGCCTACCGAATTTTTCCATCGCAACAAGGCCGGCCTCCTCCTTTTGGGATTACTCCTTTTTTCCTTCATTTGTCTGGCCAATCGCATCGATTCCTATGTGATAGGTCTCAAATCCGTTGTGTGGTATTTGATCTCGCCTGAAGTGGTGTATTCTGGAACCTATTTCAACAAACTGGACTCTCTGAAAGGGCGATTCTTTCAGTTGGCCCGTGCAGAGGGTGAAAATTACATCCTTCGCCAGCAGAATATTAAGTTAGCCAAGCGAGAGCTGGAGCGGGATGTGCTTCGAGAAGAAAACAAACGACTGAGAGTTCTCTTAGACCTCAAGGAAAAACAATTTAACGATTCCATTTCAGCCGAAGTTATTGGTCATGATGTTCGAGAATGGTTTTATGCCGTTATCATTAACAAGGGACATCAGGATCAAATTCCCCAAACAGCCGCTGTTGTCACGCGTTCTCATCATGGATTGGCCTTGGTAGGTCGGATTGCAGAGGTCTATGATACGACCAGCAAGGTTCTGTTGATATCAGACCCCATCTCCGCTGTAACAGTATCCATTGATCCTATCGGGGATTTGGGGCTTTTGGAAGGCCGCAATCAACCCACGGTCCTGGTGAGGTATCTACCCCATCGTTCAAAAGTGAGTGTGGGGCATGAAGTAAAAACAGTTGGCCTGGGAGGGGTTTTCCCTCCAGGAATCCCCATTGGGATGGTCAAAGATGTTACCGTGACATCAGACGGATTTTTCAAGGAAGCCACGGTTGAGCCTTATCTGGATTTTGGATCCATTCAAGAAGTCCTTGTTCTGGCGCGGGGGGATTCCGCCATGGTAAAGGTTCCTCAATGAAATTTTTATATGTGCTAACAACAATTATTATCGGGATTTTCATACATGTGGTTTTTGCCCGATTCTTTTCGTTTTATGGTGTGTCCCCACAATTGCTGCTTTTGTTGGTGGTAACCCACGGATTTCTTAAGGGGCCCCTGATGGGGGAAACATTGGGATTTTGCTGGGGTCTCATGATGGATGCGATGGGTGTTAATTTTTTCGGCTTACAAAGTTTGTTGTTTGCCTTGGCGGGATATATTTCAGGAACCCTGCGACGCCGGGTGGCCTCGGAAAGACCCACCGCCCAACTTTTGATTGCATTGATAACCACGCTTTACTACTTCATTGGAATGAGTTTGGTGGCTTACCTTCTTGATGGATATATATCTTCTATTCCTTGGGTGGATATTCTTCTTGCGATTCTTTTTAACGTTCTTTTGATCATGCTTGTCTTTTGGTCAGTCGAGAAGTGGATCGTTATTTGGAAAATGGATCAGGAGCACAATTAAGATGTGGGTTGGAACAACAGCAGATCGATTTTCAGAGAAACGGTTTAAGGAGCGTATAAGGTTTGTAAGCATTATTTTTGCTATTGGATTTACGGGGATCTTGTTGCGTCTTTTTTACCTGCAGGTTATGAAGGGAGATGATTTTGCGCTTGTTTCTGAGTCCAATCGAACCCAAACAATCTTCTTGGGGGCGCCTCGGGGTAATTTTTTCGACAGAAATAATAAGCCCCTTGTGACCAATCGTCCCAGTTGGTCTTTAATGTACTCAGGTGCGACGGAAACGGATTTAACACAGGAGAATATGGTACGTCGCCTACGTCCTTTTCTTGAATCATTCACTTCCCGATGGGAAAGAAGATTGAAACAGGCTTTTAAAAGCAAACAATTGGTGCGGCTTATGGAAGATGTTCCTACTCCTACTGCTTTTGGTATTCGTGAAACAGGTGATCTATTGCCAGGATTACGTATGGAGATGGAATTTCGAAGGGATTATCCCAACGGCATCCAAGGAATCCAACTGTTGGGATATTTGGCAGAAATTGATGATCAAGAATTGAAAGATGATTTCTGGTTTGCCAGAAAGTCAGGAGATTTGATTGGAAAAATGGGACTTGAGAAAATTCTTGATTCCCAGCTGCGAGGTCATGATGGAGGAATGTTAATTGAGGTAGATTCTGTCGGGAGATTAAAAAGAGTTATTCGTGAGCTCCCCTATCAGAGAGGAAGCTCCATCCACTTGACTTTGGATTCCCATCTCCAACGAGTGGCACAGGATGCTTTGGCAGAAACATCTACGCAAAGGGGAGCTGTTGTATTGATGGATGTGGAAACGGGCGCTGTTTTAACTTGGGTGAGTTCTCCGGCTTTTGATCCATCGGTATCGCTGGCAGAGGTTGTTACTGATGCCAATTTGCCTTTTTTCGATCGGGTCTATAAAGGAGCTTATCCCCCTGGTTCTCTTTTTAAGATCATAACCGCCATGGCGGCTTTGGAATCGGGTTTGGTAAGAACAAAGGATAAGGTCAAATGTCTTGGCCATATCACTCTTAAGGATAAGAGATTGAAAGAAAGACGGTATGGTTGTTGGCGACGACATGGAGTGGTCGATTTTTGGAAAGCCATGTCCGAATCATGTGATTCCTATTTTTATACGATCTCTCAGAAAATTGGATCTCAAGCCATATATGAAATGGGTTCACGATTTGGATTGGGTGAACCCGTACAAGATGCCCTTCCGGGCGAGAATCCTGGTGTCCTCCCCAATCCCTCATGGAAAAGAAAACGGGGTTTAGGGGGATGGTCCACGGGAGACACTTTAAATTTCTCCATTGGACAGGGATTCCTCACCAGTACTCCTTTGCAGATGGCGGTCATGATGGCGGGCCTATCTACACATGGGAAAACGCCCCGTCCATATGTGATTAGCAGAATTTATAGTGAAGCTGGAATTACACGGTTTGAAACACGCCCCTCTTTTTTGAAGCCAATTAAGTTAAAGTCCACAACATGGGAGAATATTCTTGACGCTACCCGTATGGTGGTAGAGAAAGGAACGGGAAAAGCCAGTGCCATTCCTTACCTTGTTGTTCATGGAAAAACAGGGACAGCTCAAAATCCCCATGGTAATGATCATGCTTGGTTTTTGGCAGCAGCAGGTTATCCTCATGAGCCCTTAAAATATTCTGTTTGTGTATTCGTTGAGAATGGTGGAAATGGAGGAAGTGCTGCAGCTCCCATAGCTCGCCGTGTTTTAAAGGCGGCTCTACCTCCACGGTCCTTTGGAGAGACGTTATGATTATCGATACATCCTACGGTTCTCCACAAGTTCGACGGGGACCTTTTCTGGACCGCCTGGTTAGAATTGATTGGGTTCTCATTTCTGCCACATTGGCGGTGGTCCTCATTGGAATTTCAATGGTTCATTCAACAGAAATGGGCGTTGGATCAGGCTTGGTATTGAGGCAAAGTTTGGCTGCTCTCTTTGGAATAATCGGGATGATCTTTCTCACCCTCCTTCCTTACCAAGTATTTCGATCATATGTCCGTCCTATTTATGGTGTGATGATCTTGTTGTTATTGGGAGTTCTCATTTTTGGAGTAAATTTACGGGGAACAAAAGGTTGGTTCCATTTTGGGCCAATCTACGTTCAGGCTTCTGAAATGGCCAAGATCCTATTTGTTCTGACCATGGCGGGGTATCTAGACCGCCGCATTCAATGGTACACTCCCCAAGCCCTTTTTATCCCCTTCATCATTGCCCTGATCCCCATCGGTATGATTCTTCTTCAGCCTGATTTGTCATCCAGCTTGGTGTTCTTTCCAACCACATTGTTGATGTTTTATTTTTCGGGTGCCAGAACCCTTCATTTGTTGGCTGTATGTTTGGTTGGAGGCTTGGCCACAGGGATTCCTCTGATTTCAACTTATTTTGATTTGATTGAGGGTTCCTTGTCCAATAAACCCGTCATTCTCTATTTCGCGAATGCGTTAAAGGGAGGATGGGCTGGCCTGGGATTGTTTCTTGGAGTGGGATTATCTCTTAGTTTGATTTGGTGGTTTCTTCGAAGAATGAGAGTTTATATTCCCACCACTTATCTCTGGATTACCATGTTTCTTATTGGTCTTGGGATCCTGGGTGCGGTGGCCAGTCAGCATGCATTAAAGGATTATCAACGGAAACGCTTGGTGGCTTTTATTAATCCGAATATTGATCCCTTGGGAAGCGGATACAACGTTCGACAATCCCAGATTGCGATTGGTTCTGGACGGGTCATTGGTAAGGGATACGGAAAAGGCTCTCAGTCTCGATTGGGTTTTCTTCCCAGTCGACACACGGACTTTATTTTTTCTGTGGTGGGAGAAGAATTGGGATTTGCCAGGGCTGTGCTAATTTTGGCGCTCTATTTTCTCATCATTTGGAGGGGATTTGAGATCGCCTTGGTTTCTCGAGATCGGTTTGGAAGTATCGTGGCAGCTGGATTTTCATCGATGTTTGCATTCTATTTCCTCTTAAATCTTGGAATGACAATGGGGATGGCTCCGGTTGCGGGTGTTCCCTTACCACTTGTTTCTTATGGTGGTTCCTCAATGGTGAGTTCGCTCTTGGCCATTGGGTTGTTGATCTCCATTCAAATGCGGCGGTATTTGTTATGAGAGTTCAAAGTTTTCCTCCTGTGATAAACCAGAAAGTCCGGGTTCGATTGTCTAGGCAAGGACCAGCTGTTTATCTCAGTCATCTAAACCAGATTGATGTTATCCGGCGCGCACTGGTTCAATCTGAGTGGCCCTTGGTGTATGCCCAAACCAAGAGACCAAAAATGCGAATAGGTTTTGGACCTGCCATATCTGTTGGATATGCCTCACAGTCAGAGCTATTTGATGTGGACCTCAAATCGCGATTGGATTTGAGAAAGGCCATCTCCTCCCTCCAAGAGAAAATCGATCCAGGCTACTCTGTTTTGGAGGTTAAATCTGTTCCTCGTTTCTTTCCCTCTCTTGAGCAATCCATTAATGTCGCTTGTTATCAGGTGAAATCGGATTTGTTGATTGAGACCAAAGGACACTGGGACTCCTTTTGGGAAAAAAAGGTGTTTGAAGTAAAAAAGAAAAAAAGTGATCGAGAAGAAATCATCGAAGCGCGATCGCTGGTGCGCTCTTGGACCCTGAGTAAAAATGATCTCGAGTTGGTCCTTCGGTTTGGTCCAGGCCGAACCCTAAAACCAGAAAGAATTATTCAGGCAATATGTGGTTTTTCGGATGAAGAGATTGATGTGAGTCGTTCCGACTCTCAATTTCGAATTTGTCGAACCAAATTATGTTTTGAAAAAGAGAATGGGGATCTTATCCCCATATAAAAAAATGTGTCTCCTCATGTTTAATTGAGAGGGACAAGTATTTAGAAGGAAGATAATAATTATGGAAAAAATAAAAAAACAAATATTGGCCAGTGCATCCTCAGACGAGGTTGTTGTGGCCATTATGGAAAATGATCGACTTGCAGAAATCCTTATTGATCGTCATGGCAGTGGTGGTCAAAAAGTTGTTGGAAATATCTACAAGGGACGAGTCGAAAATGTCTTACCAGGCATCTCGTCCGCTTTTGTCGATGTCGGACAAGAGAAAAACGCATATCTTTATATTACGGATATTTTGAATAACGAAAATGAAAAGAATGTAGATAAGCTTTTAAGGAAGGGAGATCCCATCTTGGTCCAAGTTGCCAAAGAAGCGATTGGAACAAAGGGGATGAAGGTGACCATGGATTTGACCCTTCCTGGACGATATCTGATTTTAATGCCAATGAACAAAAATGTCGGTGTTTCTCGCCAAATCGAGGAGTTTTCTGAACGGGAACGGCTTCGAAAAATTGTGGAGTCTTTAAAACCACCTGGTGGGGTCATTGTCCGAACCGAAGCGGAGGGAGCTGACGAAAGGGCATTGAGAAGAGAAATGAGATATTTGGCTCGACTTTGGGAAAATGTAAAGAAAAGGTCCGAAAAGTTAAATAAAGGTTTGGTTCATAAAGAATTGGGATTAACCTTTCAAATTATTCGGGATATGTTTACAGAAGACGTGGATAGTTTCCTGCTTGATAATCGTCAAGAATACGAAGATGTCAGGGGATTTGTGGAAATGTTGGCCCCTGAATTGGCCGAGCGTGTGCGTTTGTATCAAAACACCACGCCTCTCTTTCGAGCCTTTAATATTGATGATGAAGTTCAGCGCTTACATGGTCCCAGGGTTGATCTTCCTTCAGGCGGTCACATTGTTATTCAAGAAGCAGAATCCTTGTGCGCCATTGATGTGAACACGGGGAAATTTACTGGAAAATCATCCCAGGAAGAGACCGTAACCGCTACCAACATGGAGGCTGCTGTTGAAGTCATAAAACAGCTCCGGTTACGGAACATTGGGGGAATTGTGGTGATCGATTTCATTGATATGAAAAGAAGGCGCAACCGGGAACGGGTTACCCATACTCTTGCTCGTGCAGCCAAAAACGATCATGCCAAAATCAAGATCCTCCCCATTACGCGGTTGGGTCTTGTGGAAATGACAAGGGAGAGGCGAAGAGAGTCTCTTCAAGCCATGTTGGGTGAGCCTTGTCGAGAGTGTGCAGGAAGTGGCTGGGTTCTTTCACAAGAGTCCCTCTTCTTGAAAATTCAGAAAGAAATTTTTCAAATGACAAAAGGAAGGACGGATGGAAAGTTGAAAATACACCTTCAAACCGGCTTGGCTCATTATTTCATTGAAAACAAATCCCGCCTCCAAAAAAGGATTCACCGGGATCCTGAGGTGGTCGAGGATGATAACTTGTCCTGGGATCAATACCGCATTGTGATTGAATAACCAACTTCAATATGGCTATAAAACAATTGAATGTGAGCTATTATGGCTGTACCGCACTCGTTAATATTGACCCCGTTCACTTTATTAGCTAAAATCGTTCGATTATGGATTCATACGCTATTGTTCAAACAGGTGGAAAGCAGTACAGGGTATCCGAGGGTGATCTCCTCCGGGTTGAGAAGGTGAGTGGCAAAACCGGAGAAAACATCAAACTAGATAATGTCTTGTTTGTTCGTAACGAAGGGAAATCCATTCCAGGACAACCAACGGTTTCGGGTGCCACGGTCACTGCTCAAGTGGTTCGGCATTTCCGGGCTCCAAAAATCATTGTTTTTAAACAACGGCAAAAGAAGGTTTATCGAAAGACCCAAGGTCACCGGCAATCCTTAACGGAACTACGAATTAAACAAATCTCTTTTCCAAAAATATAACCTTTTTACCCCCAACTTCTAGACTAGGATAACAACATGGCACATACAAAAGCACAAGGTTCAACTCAAAACGGACGCGATTCAGCAGGTCAAAGGCTAGGCGTTAAACGATACGGAAATCAATTTGTCCATGCAGGTGAGGTGTTGGTACGTCAAAATGGAACCAAATTTCATCCAGGACTCAATGTCCTTCGCGGAAAAAATGACAACCTCTATGCCAAGGCAACCGGTGTGGTTCGATTTGATTGGGTTAGACGAACACCTGGCCGATGGGGTGGCCGCCGTCGTGTGAGTGTGATTCCTTCCCAAGCCGTAGAAAATAAGTAATCCTTCCTTTTTGAATCTGTTTGCTAATTAACAAGGTGGTATCACCAATCATAGGTGTCCTTCGTCTTGAAGCTCCTTTATTTCCTTAACAAAGACGCTTAACTTATTTTATGTTTATCGACAAAGCCAACATTATCGTAAAAGCCGGGAGTGGGGGAGACGGTTGTATGTCTTTCCGACGGGAAAAATACGTTCCCAAAGGTGGTCCCAATGGGGGGGATGGAGGAGAAGGGGGGCATGTCTTTTTCCGGGCCAATCCTCATTTGAAAACCCTTCTTGATTTTGCACGTCGTCCCAAATTTGAAGCAGAACGGGGGGATGATGGGCGGGGAAAAAAACAATTTGGTCGTGATGGAAAAGATTTGGTCCTCGATGTCCCCTGTGGAACCGTGATAAAAGAAGGTGAAGAAACAATAGCCGATCTTCTTGGATCGGGTGAGATGGTTCGGGTTTGCAAAGGCGGACAAGGAGGAAGGGGAAATGTCCATTTTAAATCCAGTGTTCGACAAGCTCCTCGTATAGCAGAGAGAGGAGAACCGGGTGAAAGCAGAAGTCTTCGTCTTCAGTTGAAGTTGATTGCCGATGTCGGGCTTCTGGGAATGCCCAATGCGGGAAAATCAACACTCCTTTCTCGTTTTACCAGAGCCCATCCCAAAATAGCTGATTATCCCTTTACCACCCTTTCTCCCAATTTGGGTGTGGCATCTTATCAATACCGGGAATTGGTTTTTGCGGATATTCCCGGCCTTATTGAAGGATCTCATGCTGGAAAAGGATTGGGACATCAGTTTCTTCAACATATTGAGAGGACGCGGATCCTTGTTCATGTTGTTGATCCTCTTGGATTTGGGGGAAAGAGTCCAAAAGAAAATATTCGTATTATTGAAAAGGAACTTAAACGGTACTCCCCCTTGCTTGCCAAAAAACCAACAATACTGGTAATTAACAAACAGGACCTGACCGATGCCAATCTTGTTTTTAAGGACATTAAAAAGGCATATCGTCGTAGAAAGGTGTTGGCCATCTCAGGTGTATCAGGAGAAGGAATAAATCAATTGTTGGCCGAATCCATTCAATTGCTTGATAAGACACCTCTCGAGCAGAAGAAAATAGAAAAGGCAGTTAAACCCCCACGAATCATGTTGGATCCTGAATTTTGGGTTGAAAAAGATCCCTTAAGTTATATTGTGAAAGGGAAAAAAGTGGAACGTCTTGTGGCAATGACCAATTTTAGCTTGGACGAAGGAATTGAACGCACCCAGCATATTCTCAAAAAAATGGGAGTAGAGAAGGCTCTTGTTTCCAAAGGAGCAAAAAGAGGAGACCCAGTGACCATCGGCGAAGTAGAATTTACGTTTGATCCTGATGAGATTCGCTAGAAAAATTCTAAACTCACAACTATGAGATGGGTCATTAAAGTTGGTTCAGCCGTAATTTCAAATCCCGAGGGAGGATTGAACAGGTCCTCTATCGAACGTGTTGCTGCCCAGGTGGCCAAACTCCAACAAAACGGAAACGAGGTCATTTTGGTGAGCTCGGGTGCCATCTCAGCAGGAGTGGGACGGTTGGGTTGGCAGGAAAGACCATCTGATTTGCGGATGAAACAGTCCGCTGCCGCAGTGGGACAGCTTGCCCTTATGGAAGCCTATGAAGAGGTTTTTACCAGAGAGAACATAACCCCGGCCCAGATCCTTCTTACCAGAGAAGATCTTCTTGATCGTCAGCGATACCTGAACATCCGTAACACACTGATGAATCTCTTGTCCCTGCAAACCATCCCTATTATCAATGAAAATGACAGTGTCTCCACTGATGAAATTCAGTTTGGGGACAACGATAACCTATCCGCCATCGTGGCAATAAAAGTGGAAGCAGACCGATTGGTTTTGTTGTCAGATGTTCCGGGCCTCTATGAATCGATTGAATCAAAGAAGGTTATTCCTGTTGTTGACCGCATCACACCGGAACTCGAAAAAATGGCATTAAAGGAAATCGGTTCAAAATTGTCCGTTGGAGGGATGTCAGCCAAAATCCAAGCCGCCAAAATGGCCACCTCTGCTGGGGTAGAAACTTGGATCTCATCTGGAGAGAGCACTGATATTTTGGAAAGAATTCATCAGTCCGATCCTTCCGCTGGTACCCGTTTTCTCTCACGAAAAGAGAAATTTGCATCCCGGCATGCCTGGATTGCTTTTGGACGGACCACCAGGGGTATTCTTGTTGTCGATGATGGCGCTACGAGGGCCTTGGTGGAAGGCCGAAAAAGTCTTCTTCCCAAAGGGATTGCCTCTATCAAAGGGAATTTCTCAATGGGAGACACCGTGATTTTGAAGTCCAAGAAAGGAGTTGAGATAGGCAGAGGCCTAGTTAATTACAACGCCACCGAAGTTAAGAAAATTAAGGGCCACCACAGCAAAGAGATTGGTTCTCTCCTTGGCCGAGCTGCGGCTGATGAGGTTATTCATCGAGATAATCTGGTACTTCTGTAATGGAAATTGGAATCATTGGTCTCCCCAATGTGGGGAAATCATCTTTATTTAATGCTTTAACCGCGGCAGGCGTTCCTTCCGAAAACTTCCCATTTACCACAATCGAACCCAATGTGGGCGTTGTTCCCCTTAAGGATGAACGACTCGATTTTCTGGCCAACCTTTTTAAAATCCCCAAAAAAGTAGCGGCTCCTATTCGCTTCGTTGATATTGCTGGTCTTGTTCCCGGGGCGAGTAAAGGAGAAGGCCTTGGAAACAAATTCTTGGGCCATATCCGAGAAGTGGATGCCATCTGCCAAATCGTTCGCTGTTTTGAGGATAAAGATGTGGTTAATGTTTTGGGAGAGTTAGATCCCATTAAAGATGTGGAGGTTGTCTCCACCGAGTTGTTACTGGCAGATCTTGAACACACCGAAAAGATGATCGATAAAGTTCAAGGAGCTGCGCGAACAGGTCAAAAGGAAGCCAAACAAAAAAGAGACATTCTTGAGAAGGTTCATAAAAATTTAAAAGAAGGTCGTCCCGTTCGAGAACATCAACTCCCTTTGGAGCAAATCCACGAATACCATTTTTTAACAGCCAAACCGGTTCTCTATGTTGGAAATGTTGGAGAATCCTCAGCTCACCTTTTTGAAGCGTTGGTTTCCTGGGCCAAGGAGAAGAAAGCCCCGGTTTTGGATTTAAATGCCAAACTCGAAGAGGAGATCATGGCACTTCCACCAGAAGAAAGAGGGCCTTATCGAGAGGCTTTAGAGACCAAAGATTCTGGTTTGGATCGACTAACACAGGCCGGACATCAGCTACTCAACCTTATTACTTTCTTTACAGCCAACCCAAAAGAAGCGCATGCTTGGAATATTCCTCTGGGAAGTTCGGTCCTCAAAGCCGCGGGTAAAGTTCACACCGATATGGAGAAGGGATTTATTCGGGCTGAAGTTTATCCTGTTGAGGAACTTCGATCAGCAGGCTCTCATTCCGAACTTCGTCAAAAAGGAAAAATCCGAATGGAAGGAAAAGACTACAATGTCCGAGATGGTGACGTGGTATACATACACTTTAAAGTCTAGAATGGCATAAAAACTGAGAGGAAGATCATCGTTCCAAAAAGAATTGCCAGAAAAACAGCCAGTGATGGACTAAAAATAAAGTGGATGATGGCCGCAATGATGATTCCCCCTCCCAGTGAATAGATATAAGTCCGTTTTTTTAGCTCTTCAGCATAAGGAGATAAAAAACGGTTTAACTTGGCCTTCTGAAGAAGAGATAATCCCTCCAGCCTGATGCTGCACACGTAAAAACCACCCTCATTTTTGATTGACAACACACGCCCTTTTAAAATGATGGGATCGACCTTTGGATTGACTCGAAATTCATATAAAGCGCCCTTGTGAGGGGCTTCATCTGTAGCAAAAGAAAATCCCTGTTTTGATATGTTTCGGAGGCGACCCCCCTGCCCCAATTTTTTATTGGTGACGCAGTCTGTTGTATCAACTGGGAGACCCCAGCTCACCCGTGTCCAGTATCTTTTCTCATCAACCTTGTTTTTTTTCATTTTAATTCTGGATTGTTACAAGAAATTTACAAAAAGTTCGCCAAATCTTAAGGCCATCCCGGTATTCTGTTAAATAAATGAAAAGATGGATATATATATGAACGAAGATTTTAATATCAATAATCTACTTAAGGAAGGATTATCCTGTTTTGATAAGGGAGATAATCAGGGGGCCATTGTTCGCCTTCGTCGAGTGCTCAGGCAATTGCGCCGTCAGGGCAAAATGAAACAAGTGGCTGAAACATTGGTTCATCTTTCCAAGGTTTATCATCACCAGCGCCAGTATTCTGATGTGTGGGGACTGCTTGATGAAGCACGGTCTCTTTTTGTTAAAGAAAAAGATCCCTTTGGTCTGGCCTCAGTGTGTCACCATCTTTCTTTGGTTAATCGCCATCTTAAGCGCACACAGGTGGCCCTCGACTATGCCATTGAATCCGCAAATCTATTTGATCAGCTAGGCGGTTGCCTTGAAGCGGCTTGGTGTTACAATAATATGGCGTCCCTTTATGCTGAGATGTCTTCAAAAAAAGAAGCATGGGCCTATGTCCACCGAGCAAGGCTTCTTTTTACTCAATATGGATCTGAACTGGGAATGGCATGGAATGCCTGTATCACGGCTCAGCTCTATTTGAAAGAGAGAGCCATCAAGAAGGCTCAACAATTTTACCATCGGGCTTACCCTGTCTTTAAAAGGATGGATCAAAAGGACGGAATGGCCCATTGTTGGTTGAATTGGGGCATGATTGAAATAAAGCGATACAAAAACAAACGGGCCCTTCGGGTGATCGAAGTGGCAAGTCAATTATTTGAGAAAATCGGCGATAAGGAACATTTGGGAGAATGTTGGCTTGCCAAAGCTGTTATTTGGAAAATACAAGGTCACCAAAAATTGGCTCTTCAAGCCAACCACAAAGCTCTCCGCTTGTTGAGTTCCAACCGTGACAATGCGGGTGTGGCTCAAAGTCTTGTTCAACTTGGCCAGATTTATCGAGATCTCGGGAAAAACCTGAAAGCGTGGCGTTTTTTAAATTTTGCATCAGAAATATATAAGGAAACAAACAACAGGAAAGGACTCGGTTTGGTTACCAAAGAACTGGGTAACACTTACCTTGACTTGGATGATCTCCCCCATGCCAAGGATTGTTTCAGACGTGCCGGTCGGCTCGCAGAGGAAGCGAAAGATAATAATCTTAAAATGGAAGTTGAGAAGAACAATATACGGATATTAATGGAAGAAGGGCATTTGCAACAAGCCCAAGAGAAATGGGAAACCCTTTTTAACCTCTGCACCCAAGAAGACATTCCTGAAATTCAAGTTTCTGTAAAACTGGATCAAGCAAGGCTCCTTCTTTTATTGGGTGAAAAGGAGGCTGCTTACGGAGCATTGGATGAAGCTGAAACGATTTCAATCAAGAATGAATTGCATCAGAATAAGCCCGTTATTGACCTTATCCGAGGAGAATATTTGCTTTTAACTGGAGATAGACAAGGAGCAGAAGAGAAGCTAAAGGATTCCAACCAACTTTCTTCTCAAATGGGACTTGAACGAATTCAGACAGAATCCCTGATGGCCCTTATTGAAATGGATTTGGAGAATGAAAAAGGTGGGCAATGGATTGATTATTTGGATCAACTTGAACAACGGGTTCGCCGTTTGGGTTCATCCAAACTGAAGGCGCGTTTCTACTATTTGAAAGGGCGCTATCAGAGGACGAAGGCCCAAGGTCAACATGAAACCTATTTTCATCAAAGTTTGCGAATGGCCAAGGAGTCTGGATTAAAGGTGTTGTCTCGGGTACTTATTATTGGACTTCTGGATTTATTCCGAGAAGAGCAGGGATCAACATCATTTCCTGTTATCAATGAATATAACATCCGTCTCATGAGAGAAGGGCCCCCCGATTTGCATCTGATTCGTCCCTCTTATGAGCTCGTCTCCACGGTCTCGGTTTCTTTGGTGGCCTAAGTTTTGGTAATGTCTACTCCATGAGAACACTTCCCCCAAAAAATCGATCCACCTCTCCATTTGGACCGGCCCTGCCGGAAGCAGATCCCCTTGCGAATCTCAAAGAGGCTTTTTCTACAGCATTTCCCAACTCAATTAAAGACAAAAGGCCCCCTCTTCATATTTGGGACGACGCAAGGTATGTTCCAGTCTGGATGGATTTCTTTCGAGATGCACCGGCCAATGAGGCGCAAGGCCTCAATGAATTCTGTTCGTTTTTGACGAAATATCATGCTGAATTTGCCGAATCCCAGCTTCGATCAATCCTTCTTCAAGCCGTGGAAGATCTTTTTAATTTAAAGACAGAGCTATTCCTTATTGATCATCATGACAAAGAATCTTGCGAAAAGTTGGGATGGGATGGTGACCATCGTGATGTTGTTCTTTTTCAAAAGGAACGAAACTCTTTGGTGGGTCTATTTTTTGCTCCTTTCCTAGAGAAAACCCCGGGTGAATTTACCGGATTCGTTGAGCGGTGGGCGAATTCGAACAACTTGGATCGCCTTCTTCATTTCATTGACTTCTGTTTTGGGGCAAAAAATCCAACATTTGAACATTATTTGCTTTTTACCCATCCGCCTCTCGCCCGATTTGTTGAAGACAAGCCTTTTCTTTTGTCCCGCCTTCAACACGCTGCTCCCCTTCTAAAAAAACTCAAGTCTCCCACTTGGGAAGCTGACGTTCGTAAAGCCTTAGGGATTTCATAATCGCATTCGCTTTCGCAATCGCGCACGCGATCGATTTATTAATTATCGAAAGCGTGCGCGATTGCGAAAGCGAATGCGATTGGGACATATGGTGGGGGATTAAGGAGTCTGGGTCTTTTCTTTGGCTTCTTCGGCGGCTTTTCTTTCTGCTTCTTTTCTTAATGCTTCCTTTTTTGCAGCTCTTCTTTTGGCGGCCTCTTTCCTTTGTTTTTCTTGCTTGATCCGTTTTTTGGTTCCTTTGATGGCCAATGTCAATTCATAACGGACCTCATCATGTTTCTCCACTTGTAAAGATTCTTTCAGGGTGGTGAGATCTTCTTTCCTGGCGTGATAATGAAAGTAAAGGGCTGCAAAAAGGCGAATGTCCATATCAGAAGAGGCGAGATGACTGCGAACCGCTTTGTTGTTTCGTGTAACAATATCCCAACCTTTGTTAGCTCTGGCTTGAACGTAGGGACTCTTATCTTCTTTCATCTCCTTCATAATTTCCCGAAAGTCGTTTTTAATGGAGTGGGTGGCGGCCATGGCCAGGACCGAGGCTGCCCGAATTTCTTCTCGCGGATCACTTGAGAGGTCCACAAGGGGTTTGATGGTTTCTTCCCATCTCAATAAGCCCATGGCCAAGGTGGCTCTCTGTCGCAAAGGAAGGCTGGGATCGGATTGGGCGATCTGAATATAGGCGGGAAGTCCTGTTCTTGCTCGGAACCGCATCAAGGCGTCTAATGAGGCGGATCGAACAAGCAAACTTTTGTGTTGGGCTCCTCCCACTAGGGCATCTACTATTTTTCGAAGGTTTCGTTGACCAATCACCCAGGCGGCGCGTTCTTTTTCAAGAACAGAAGCTTTTTGAGATTTTAATATTTGGGATAAGAGGTCAGCGGTTTGTTTTGATACCTTTTTATCCTTTTCGTTCACCAACGAGTCCATGAAGGCTAGCTTTTCCTCTATGGTCCCCGTTTTAAGGGGTGAGGCCAAGAGAAAGGAGGAAAAAAAAAGGCAGCAAAAAAAACCAAGAAAGATTTTCATCGGACTTCTGATAAGAGGCGCCGGCCTTCAAAGGCCCGGGTCAGGGTTAATTCATCGGCATACTCAAGAGAAGATCCTGATGGGAGACCGTAAGCCAAACGGGATATTTTCTTGCCAAGAGGGTGTATCAGCTGAGAGAGATAAGTCGCAGTGGCTTCTCCTTCGACTGTGGGGTTGGTCGCCAGAATGATTTCATCAATCGAGGGATCTTTTTGATGGAGGCGGTTCAAAAGAGGTTCGATGCGAAGGTCACGCGGTCCAATGCCATCCAACGGAGCCAGCGCTCCTCCCAAAAGGTGATAATGTCCGTTAAAGACCCCGGCTTTCTCCAACGCCATCAGGTCTGATATCTCCTCGACAATACAAAGAAGGTGTTGATCACGGGTTCCATCTGAGCATCGTTCACAGAGATTTTGTTCGGTGAAAATGCCGCAGAGAGGGCACCGTTTCAAATGGTGTTTGGCTTCAAGAATGGTACGAACAATACTTTCTGTTTCAGTGGACCGAAGAAGGAAAAGGGCCATTCGCTCGGCCATTTTTGGTCCGATACCTGGGAGTTTTCGGATGGCTTCAACCAGGTTTTGCCAGCGTCGGGTCATGAAGAAGGACTCTCCCTTTTTAAAGCACCAGGAAAGAATTTAAGAACCCGTTGAACATCGGGTTCGACATCCTTCGGTGAAACATCTTCGTAGAGGAGTGTGGGTTCAGGGGGTGGCGCAACAATTCGGGGACGCGCTTCAAGGGTTTGAGGCGTTTTTGACCGAGGTGCTCCTGCTGCTTTTGGAATACTTTTGGTTTGAATGGAGAGAAGGACATGAAACCGATTTAAAAAAGGAGATTCCAGAAGGGCAAGGGAACGATTAACCATTTGTTCACTAAACGTTTTATCAAATTCCAGAATGAGGGAAGTTTCTGAAAAGGACAAGGTGGCTTCTTCTAGGGTTGATGCCAAAGATTGTTTGATTTTGGCCACATCGTCAATAAAGTGAGACCAATGGGTTTGAATGGTTTCCTTTAATAACGGTTCAATTTTCCCTATTTTGGATGTTGATGGAGGAGGTGTGGCCAGGGCAGTTGATTGAGACGAAAGACTGGGTCCTTCTGAAGAGGATTTTTGTTGAGGTAAAAAAGTGGAAGCCCCTTTCTGAGTTCCTTCCATTCCTTTGGGGGGGGTGGGGAATGATTTGGGGAGAGATGCGGGAGGGGCTTGAGAAGGCCGAATGGATTTTGCGGGAGGGGAAAATCCTTTGGCACCTTTAAAGGAATTTTCTTGTGTTTCCCATTTTCCCAATCGTTCAATAAGGTTACGGACATCTAACGTTTTTTGACCAATGCGCAGGGCATAGGTTTCAAATACCACGCGGGGCATATCTGATCGACGCATCTCTTCGAGAGCGCGAGAAAGAAGTCGGATATTGCGTTCCAGGGTTTCGTAATTGTATTTTTGCGCGTTTTCCCGAAGTGATTGGCTTTCCGATAAAAGAGGATCCTTCACTTCGGCTTTGACGAGCAGAAGCATGTGATAATAATGTTGAAGATCTTTTGCTAGTTGAGTGAGGTCAATCCCATTTTGAACCGATTCATTCAAACTTTGAAGGATTCGTGGCGGTTGACCTTCCACCAAAACAGAAGCAAATGAGGTGACCACTTCCATGGGAAGAAGTCCCAGAAGGTCCCGCAAACTCTTTGTTGTGATGCCATCGGGCGAGAACACCAAAGCCTGATCCAAAAGGGAAAGCGCATCCCGTAAAGAACCTTCAACAAATCGAACAATATTTTTGATGGCGTCATCTTCCACTTTGACTTTCTCTTTCTGACAAATGGTTTTGAGGTGATTAAACACCAGGTCAGGGGCAATAGGGCGAAGAGAAAACCGTTGGCAGCGGGAAAGAATGGGAGCGGGTATTTTATGGACCTCTGTGGTGGCCATCATAAAGATGACATGAGAAGGAGGCTCTTCGAGTGTTTTCAAGAGGGCCCCAAAGGCATCTTTGGTAATTTGATGTGCTTCGTCGATAATATAGATACGGTATCGGCTTTTTGATGGGGAGTATTTGGCGTTTTCTCGCAGTTCCCGGATTTGTTCAATTCCCCGGTTCGAAGCCCCATCGATCTCAAGGACATCATCCATCGATGTTCCTTGTCCAATGGAAACACAGGAGTCACATTTGTGGCAAGGTTGGAGCGTGGGTCCTTTTTCACAATTGAGGCACTTGGCCAGGATGCGGGCGGTGGTTGTTTTTCCTACCCCACGAGGTCCTGAAAAAATATAAGCATGGGCAATGCGACTTGATCCCAAGGCGTTTTGAAGCGTTTGGGAAACCGATAATTGCCCCACCAAATCATCAAATGATTGAGGCCGATATTTGCGTGCGAAAACAATATAAGACATAGACGGTGGATTTAAAACCTGAACTGGAATTTGAGACATCTTAGCACAAATTTGTCTCTTGCCGCTTGTCCTCTTCGTCAGGGGTGGGGACCGATTCTAGTGGTGTTTTAACAACAGAATAATGCAAAACCCCATCCCAAGAAGAATGATTTGGGCCAAGGTTGGTTTGAGGTCAACATGTTCATGAAGCTGAGGAATCAGGTCAGCCAGGGCAATATAGAGGAATCCACCTGCGGCCAGAGGAAGAATAAAGGTTTGGAGAGGAACAGCCATCTCGGCAGAGAGGTAAGTTAAAACCCCACCGACCACAGCGGCTGAAGCCGAAAGAGCATTGAGCATGAGGGCTTTACGAACGGTCAATCCCCCATGAATGAGAACACCAAAGTCGCCCAATTCTTGTGGGATTTCATGCAAAATAATTGCAATGGTAATGGAGATTCCCACGCCGGGTCCTGCCAAAAACGATCCCGCAATAATAATGCCATCAATAAAATTGTGAACCGCATCTCCGACCAAGATCATGGAGGCCGCAACAGGTCTGGAATGATCCTCAGGTCGTTGGTGATGATGACAATGCCGCCAGATGAGAAACTTCTCCAATATAAAAAAGAGGAAAACCCCACAGGCCACCATCAGCATGGGATGAGAGGAATTTTTTTCAAGAGATTCGGGGATAAGATGGAGAAAAGCGGCTCCCAACATGGTGCCAGAGGCCAAACTGATAAGATAAAAAGTGATTTTTCGGATATTGGCTTTGATACCAAAGAAAACAAGTCCAATAAAGGAAATAAGACCAACTAGAACCGTTGCTATGAGGATTTGCACAAGAACCATAACGGCTAAATTACCATTTCTAAGGCTGGGCGAGAATCTCGTTAAGGGCGTTTACAAGTGGTTTGTTTTGTGAGGTAGCCCAGGTTTCAGAGAAACTTTGGAGTGCGAAGGGAACACGCGGATGACCACTATTTTTAAGGAGATTTAAGATGGTAAGCACCTCGGCTTCTTCCGCACCATGAACGCGACGGGTGGTGAGTTCGGCAACGCGTCTGATCAGATCTTCGATCAACTGTCGGCTATGCGACACCCCTCGTTCTCTTAATGCGGCCAAGGTCACCGAGCGAATTTTGGAGTCTGAATCCCGATAGAGTTTCCCCCAGGAAGAAGAGTAATCCTCATGAACAGAGAGGAGTTCAATAAACCGAGGTCCAATAACCCGATGAACAACGGGATCCGGATTTTTGAGGGCTCTTTCATAAAAGCCCACCGTGGAAAAGGAAGAATCCCTCCCCAACGTCATGGGGGTTGTTTCTTGGGTAAATTCGATTGCTTGGGAGGGTTCAAAAACATGGATGTCATTTGTCTCCACCCACCCAGGTATATCCGGGAATCGGCTTCCTGCTGCTTCAAATTGTTTGGAAGTGGCTGCCAAATAGAGATCCACACCGGGCTGAATTTTTTTACGGGTCGATTTGGTGGGTGTGGAGAAAACACGCAGAAAATCTCCCGTTCCCATGGTATAGCGTACGTCATAACCCGTTTCATCCTTAAAAACCCGAACCCCGTCCCATAGCACCACCCCAAGAGGCAATTTGGCCCGTTCTTTTCGCCCTTTGGCACGCTTGTCCAAGACTTTGGTTTTTCTCTTCCTTCGCTTCTTCCATTTTTTGGGTTTCGCCTTTTTTTTCTTGGGAATTTTGAGAATTTTGTTTTTGCTATCAGACCCCTTTTCAAGATGCGCCAAGAGTTCCTTTCGGATATCGGAGATGCTAACCGAGGAGGAAGAAACGGTTTCCTTTGGAGCGGATTTCACAGGATCTATCTGAGGGGGTTTAACCTTAACGGTGGTCTTGGGTGGCGGAGGAGGAGCCGGTTTATTGAGAAAGGAAAGGTATCCTTTCTTGTAGCTGAAAAATAGCCCAAAACCGATGATACCCAAGAGAATTAAATAAAAGAAAAAGCGTTTAATATTGAAGCTCCAGATCAACCACGTTTCGTGGATTTTTGCCCTCTCGAACCCTTTCCAAATTTTCTAAAACATCGGCCCATTGATCAAACCCAGATTCCTCAATTCGGAAAGCCCGATGAGGGCTGAGGACGATATTATCCAATTCATGGAAAGGTTGCTCCTGAAAAACAGCCGGTGTGGCCGTCATTCGTTCCCGGGGCCAATTGTCGATGGCGGCTCCTGCAATCTTTCTTTCCTTGAGATGGGTATACAAGGCAGTAAAATCAACCAGGGACGATCGAGAAATGGAAATAAGAAGACTTGAAGGCTTCATTCGGGAAAGATTAAAGGGACCCATGAGATTGCGTGTTTCGTTGGTGAGAGGGGCACACACCACAACGATATCAGCCGCCGAAAGCGCGGTTTCAAGTTGGGTGTGCCCGAGAACCGTTTCCACCTCACAGCCCGCCGGGACGGTGGCCGGATGCCGTTTTACTCCTATAATTTTCATTCCAAAGGCATGACCAAATCGACTGATTCGGGTTCCAATGGCCCCCAATCCAATAATCAGGAGCGTTTTACCTCTTAGCCGGCTGGAATATCCCATAGATGAGGCTCTTCCTGACCAATCTCCACTTCTCATGAGATGATCGTTGTAAGACAATTTCTTGGCAATATCCATGACCATGGCCCAGGTGTGTTCGGCCACCGCATCCGCATTGGAGTGGCTGTTGCACAGGGAAAGTCGTGAGTCACTTTTGAAAAAGTTAAAGTCAATGTGGTCTACTCCCGACCAAGGAATATGAACACTCAAAGGTTTGCGAAGTGCGGTAATCGATTCATACGGGATTTTGTTGCAGACAAGGGCATCCAAATCTTCAAAGGGAAAATCGCGGAGGTTGTCATCCGAAATGAAATCGATGTTGATTTGCTCAGATTTTCGAGAGAGAATAAAATCTTTCACTTTGGGTGAAAGAGAAAAGTAAATCCCAGTATACATACCCTTAAGTATAGTCAAGTTTTCTCAAATTTCGAATCCTCTTATAAATTAGATAGGTCAGAAACCCAAGGATCATTCCAAAGAGGCTTCCGACGATAACATCCCCCGGATAATGGACCCCAACATAGATTCGTGAAAAAGCGATGGTGACCGAGCTTGCCCCAAAGAAACCCCACAGCCATTTTTCCCTGTAAACCAGGGCCAGGAAGGTGCACAAAGCAAAGATGTTGGTGGCGTGGTTGGAGGGGAATCCGTATTGTCCCAGCAAATGGGGTGCTGAATCAAGAAGCCGTACCCCCTCTAAGGCCAGAAAGGGGCGTGGTCGGGCAAACAAGGGCTTGAGAACATGAGCGGGGATCATGTCTCCGGCCAAAAGGAGGGGGATAAGAAGCCAACATGTCAGACGTCCTTTGTTTCCTCCTCTCCAAAAAAGAACCAACCAAGCCGGGAAAAATATCAAGGGAATCCTCCCCAGTGAGGTTACCCCCACCATGACCGCATCCAGCCAACCAGCGGAGAGGCCTTGATTAATAAAGTGGAAGAGATGTTGGTCAAGGGCGATTATTGTTTGCATGGATATTCTAAACCTCTCATGCGCATGAGAGGTTTCATTAATAAAGTATCTTCAACGTTACCGTGTGGCTAAGCCCCAACTCGTTTTGTGTTTGGACGGCATAATCCACACCGAACTGCAATTTTTGAGATTGTTGATGGGGGTTATTCCCTTTCTGCTGAAGACCTGGAGGGGAAAAATGGATACCTATTCCTCCAGAGAACTCAATGGTTGTGTGATATAAAACCCCTCCTCTCAGATGCAAAAGACGGGCGAAATTCCATTCCATCGCGCTAGCTGGCTGAATGGTTTTTTCTCGACTGATGGCCACATCACCCAAAAAACGAACCGATCGGGCCTGACGGCTGGCGCCAATACGAACCAGAAGAGGAAGCGGATCTTTCTCCTCTAGAAAAGCCTTGGAGGGTCCCCCATTTAAAAGAGAGAGACCCCATGACCATTCAGATGAGGGTTTCCATATGAAACCAGCATCAAAGGCATAAAGGGTGATGGATTTGTTTTGCAACTCACTGTTGATAAGTTTGCCTCCCCATCCCATTGACAAGGAGGAGGAGAACCGATAGGCCATTCCCAAATGAATGAGTTGGTTTCTGTTCTCAAAAGATCCCAAATGAAGGCCAAGTTCATTCCGTTGATCATTCTCGATCCGAAAGAGGCGGTATTGGAAACCCAAAAAAACTTTGTCAGGGTTAACCTCAGGATTGTTTCTCCGGTCCTTGGAAAACCGATGGGGCCGAAAAGGGAAACCAACAGAAAATGATTGCAAGGAGGCCTCTTCAATGTGTTGGATATGAGAAAAGGTGATATCCCTTTGGGACAATCCAGAGAGCCCCGCCGGGTTGTAATCGAGGGCACCCACATCCCCTTCCACAGAAGTAAAGGCCCCTGCTAGTCCCACGCCACGCGCCGAAAGAGGAATCTTAAGAAAAGAAAAACCGGTTTCTCCTCGACTCAAGAAAAAGGCCCCTTCAGCTGAACCCAAAAACGATAAGGAGAGAATCACCACAAAAAGAAAATCCCTGCTCACAGATAGTCGGGACCCGTTCAATAGGGTCGATGGCATCCATTTCTTATTTTGAAAAAAGGTCATCATTTTATCAGGGTGAGATTTCCTTTTGTGTTCCCACGTTTGGTTTGGGCGTAGTAAAAATAAACACCGGATGACACAAATCGCCCATCATCATTTTTTCCATCCCACTCGTTTGTGTCTGTGAGGGTTTTGATGCGTTCGCCCGCCACATTAAAGATTTTGATTTGAAGTTCGTCACTTCCCATTGATAGGGGAAGTGAAAATGTGACCGAGTTCCCTGTCTGAGGGGTGAAAGGATTGGGATAAGAAAAAGCCGTTCCCGGTTCCGTTGGATTGGTAATAAAAGGGGTGTTGGCCTCAGCTGCTTGGACTGATGCCAACGCATCCATTCGACCAAAACCAAATAGGGGATCGACACCAGGGGCCCCCAGATCGACGCTGTAAAAGGTCAGATAGCGTTCCACATCTTGAACCGGCATGCTGGGATCCAAAGAGCGGATCAGGGCAGCCACCCCGCTCACCATCGGGGCTGCAAAGGAGGTTCCGTCGTTAACAGATGTTCCCGAGGCCGGCCCCACATTGCTGCCAGCTAGCGAAAGAATATTGTCACCTGGAGCCGCGATATCCATCTCAGGGCCAGAACAAGAGAAGCAGGCAATTTGATCGCTGCTGTCAGTGGCACTGACAGCCAAAACTTCGCCAAACGCGGCCGGATATGTGATGGTACAACCCGTTTGGCAGGTTTCCCCGATGCGAGGATCAATGTTTCCGGCTGCTGCGATCACCACCACATTTCTGTTCCTAGCATACTGAACAGCGGATCGTAATATCTCTGATATATTGTCGCCACCCAAACTTAAATTTATGATCGAAGCTCCATTATCGGTGGCATAAATGATTCCTTCGGCCACAAAGGACATATAACCATCTCCATTTGAATCGAGGACCTTGACGGCCATGATACGGGAATTGTGAGCAATGCCAGCGATTTCCCGACTGTTGTTGGCCACAGCAGCAATAATGCCTGCCACATGTGTCCCATGAAAAACGGACGAGGCAGTAAAAGGAGGGCCATTGTTGTCATCCGGAGTGGGACTGGCGCACTGGTCTCCCGCCTCGTTGCAAATGCCATCCCCATCCCCATCAATTTCAATGGTGGTCCCATGAAGGCCAGAGTTTCCGCTGGGATTGGGGTTGATCCAAAGGTTGGGAGAAATATCTGGATGATCCAACGCCACACCCGTGTCCAAAACAGCCACCACAACGGAAGCAATCCCCCTTGTGATATCCCAGGTGGCTTCCATGTTCAAAATGTTGGATTGAAGATAATACTGGTTTGCAAAATCATCTGGTGTGAAACTGGCCCGAACAGCATAGTTGGGTTCCACAAATTCCACTTCCGCATAGGAGGAGAGTTTCTTGGTAAAGGAATCAACGGTTTCACCATCTGGAACCCGTAGCACATCAACCTGGAGCGGTTTGATCTCTTTTATGGTTTTGTAGCGCCGGGCAAAGAGGGCTCGGATTTGTTGAACACGATGGGGTTTGTACTTAACCAAAACCTGTTGTGAGGCAAATTTATTTAATCGACCACCGGTGGATTTTCTGGAGGCCGGAACAACAACTTTAGCCGATAGACAAAAGATCAACAAAAGGACGAATAGGGAGGATTTAAAATATTTCAATTGATTACGGGTTTTGACTTGTTTTTGGCTGAGGTGGCCAACTTCTTTTCCTCGCTTTTGAGCCGGACCAGAACCTGATCACGAACTTTTCTGAATTCGTCTATGTTTTTGGCAGAGATGGGTTTTCCAGAGGGAAAGTTCAATCGCAAGAAATTTTCTTGTTTGCCGTTCACATGCATCTCAAAGTGAAGATGGGGTCCGGTTGAAAGGCCGGTTGTGCCCACATTCCCAATGTATTGACCTTGTTCCACGGTTTCCCCTTTTTTCACGCGAAATTTGGATAGATGACCATATCGGGAGGTGTATCGCTTGGTGTGCCGAATCTCAAGGCATTTCCCATAGGCCCCTTTCCACCCCGCATGAACAACCGTCCCCTTCCCAATGGCCGCAATCGGTGTGCCAACAGACGCAGCGTAGTCAACACCATGGTGAGGCCGATAGATTCGTTTGATGGGATGAAACCGGCGTCGACTAAAACGGGAGGAGATGCGAAAATTGCCCCGTTTGAAAGGAGCTCGAAGAAAAACTTTTCTAACGGCTTTTCCTTTTAAATCAAAATATTCGGCCCGTTTGTCTCCGGTGGCTTGGAATCGGATGGCGTAGTTGTCTTTTTCCTTTGTGGCAGCTCCTTTATAATATGCGGCCAGAATTCGTCCAGCACCGCCG